>JBCAWW010000121.1:0-9755 GCA_038534415.1 Bacteroidota bacterium
CTCTTGTAATGTGGTGCTGCCCCTTTACAGTGCTACTTAATAGCGACGGCT
Organism: Bacteroidota bacterium; assembly: GCA_038534415.1. Classification (GTDB taxonomy): domain Bacteria; phylum Bacteroidota; class Bacteroidia; order J057; family J057; genus JBCAWW01. Next base: position 52 of record JBCAWW010000121.1, read on the forward strand.
TATATGGCGTCGCTTTTTTTTTGTCTCAGGCATAGTTATCGAGTGCGCGGAGCGCCTCTCCCTTTATGGCGAGATAAGCGTTCTGCGAAGCAGTACCCCCCATCACAAATAAAAGAGGGGCTGAGGCCCAAAATTCCATAAAGGCAAAATCACTTAATGATCAAAGATTTGATCAAGGAGGCGGCCTCTTGGGGAGATTCGAGGGGAAACATATGGCCACCTTTCCATTCATAAAACTGAAAGTCAGGAAACTTTTTTTCTTGAGACTGACGATTGGCCGGCAGTAAGATATGGCCGTGAGTAGCGTAGATGTAGTGAGCGGGGATACTCATAGAAGTGTCTCCGAAGCGGCTGGGAGTAAATGAAAAGATATTGGCCTCTTTTTCTTTGGGGATTTTGAGGTTAAATCCTCCTTTGGGATCTGGGACCAATCCGTTTTGGACGTAGTCTTCAAAGCAAACGGGATCAAAGGATTGGAAAAATTTCTTTTGTCCCCAATAGGTTCTGGCTTCCTCATGAGAGCTAAAGTGATCTTTGCGATTATGGGCTTGCTTCGCTAAAGGCATATAGCGTTCGGCGAGGCCGAGACCCCTCATAAGACCGATCATAACCCTAATCTTCAAGGGCAACAAAGGCGGCTCCATTATGATAAGCTGTTTGAATAAATCCGGTCTCTGCTGGGCCGCCCGTAGTAGGATCACTGTCCCAAAGGAGTGGCCGAGGCCTATCACTGGCTTATTGGCCTGGCGTTCGATGGAATCGATCAGCTGCGGCACAACCTCTCCCCAAGAACGTCTAATCCGCTTAGCCCCCGGACTCAATACATCCTCATGATAAACCTGATAGGGCTGTAGATATTTAAAAAAATGCTGATAAGATGTCGAGGGGAAACCATTGGCGTGGGCAAAAAATACCGGGGACAAATCAGCAGACATAAGATACAGTTTCGCGTAAAGCTACGATTTTGTCTAGAACCGCCAACCGATGGAGAGCTCACTAATAGGGAGTAGACTAGACGAAAAAAAACGTATGATATCGCCATTCATGATCGGAGGCATTTGTGGCGCTAAGCTATCTGCTCCACTCACCAGCTCCCTGGCGTACCAATTAAAGCGGTAGGCACTTTCGAAACGAACCACCCATCTTTGACCCCACCAATAGGATAAACCCAAGCCAAGATTGGCTCCGACATAGCGGTATACACTGACCTCTGATTGTTCTTGAGGCGTGCTTACTTGGTTGAAGGTAAGTCTGTCTTGATCGCTGCGTCCCATGCTAAACTCCGTAAAGGCATAGGTTTGGAAATTTTCCAGATAATCCGTGGCCCAAAAGTGTAGCTGCCCTCCTAAATTGATCTCGCCACTTTGAACAAGGGTGCGACTCCAAAAGCCGGTCGAAGGATTGCCAATAAACCAGGTCTGAGGAAGCTGGTAGTTTATTCCTGCTCTTAGCTGTACTCTTTGGTTGAGTCGATAGCGATATTCTAAACCCGGGAGCCATTTGCGAAAGGGCTCTTGTGGGGCTAATGCATGAATTCGTTGGGGGAAGCCCCCATTGAAATTGAAAGAGATAGCATGGCGAAAATCTGGCCCTTGGGCGGAGACTGAGCGACAAATACAAAAGAGTAGTGCGGCAAATATTAGTTTTTTCATGGATGGTGGCTCGAATGCTTGTACTATCCATAAGACTCCTTTTGGGGGCTAATTGTTAGTTTTTGACTTCGCCAAAGGAGTATCCGATCCAAAAGGCATTGATCGGGTTGAGCAACCATTGTCCGCCCCGCTGCTCGCTATAGGGGAGGGAGAGTCGATCAAAGACTTCTACCCCACCCATAGATTCTAGGGTTTTGCCATAGATATAGGTAGCGGCGCTTTCGATGCCGATATGCCAGCGTTTTGCGAAGCGAAACTCCAAACCGGCTCCTGCTTGGCTTTTGATACCCCGAATTTCTTCATACTGGCTAAAGGTCCAACGTGAGACTTCTACGGTGCTAAGATTGATTTGGCCATAGCCGATATCGAGAAAACCATAGACACCAAAGCGTCCTGCTTCTAAGGTATATTGGCCTCCAAGCATGGCACTGAGGCTTTTTTGATAGGCATATTGGGATTCGGGCTGCTTTTGGCTCCCGAAATTACGATCGTACTGCAATCCTTCTGCCTGGGCCCTGATGGCAAAGGCACCTAGGTGCCGGCGGTACATGATCCGAGGATTGGGCACTAGCGCCCAAAACGGACTTCTCGCGGCCTGCAGCAAGGTAAATGATAGACTGAGATCGTTTTTATATTCTGGTAGACGGGAGCTTTGCTGTGCTTGCTGCGCCTGAGCGGGTAGGATAAAAAGGATCGTGAGGAGGAAGGCAAAAAAAGAAGTTTTCATAATGTAGAGGCTAATGTGTTGCTGGGATTAATGCTTGCCAAAGGAATAGCTCAGCCAGACAGCATTGATGGGACGAATAATCAACTCTCCGCCCGTGATAGGAGGAGTGGGCGAGCCTTGAAAATCAAATACATTTAATTGATTGGGATAGCCATCTCCTTTACCAAAGATGTAGGTGACAGCACTTTCTATGCTCAGACTCCAGCGTTTTGTGATTCGAAGGTCAAGTCCTAAACCGACTTGCGTTTGCAGGCCTCGCAATGAGAGCGCGTAACTACTGAAGGCAGATTCTGAGAGAAAAAGCCTCCCATAACCAAGGTCTAGTAGTCCATATAGCGCTAATCTGCCCCATGTTTTGCCATATTGAGCACCCAGTAAAATACTTGAACTGCTTTGAAAACCAGAGCCTTGGCTGCTGTAATTGATCTTTTCCTGGGTCGCTAGACGTTGCCCTTGCAGCCTAAGTTTGAGTCTGCCTAGATTATGACGATACATAATACTCGTATTGGGCAAAAACTGCTGAAACGGATTTTGGGCCAACTGAACGCTTGTAAAAGAGACACTTAGCTGATGCTTATATGAGTCTTGGGCCTTGATCGGAAGGGCAAAGAGAAGCGTTAGCCCGAAGGCTAGAACAATGGATTTCATAGTGGTGTTTAGCTTAATTGTTTAATACTGATCTCTGATCGTCTCAAAGCTCACGCTATAATCGACCGGTACTTTGGGCACTACTACCCAGTAACGTACGATTTCTAAGGGTTCACAACCCCCACATTCTATCACTCTTGCGATAAAGCGATATCGCTTCTCCGGGGCATCATCTAGTACCGTGAGGCAAAAGCTACGACTACAGCCACTCCCCTCAACCGCCATACTCAGGACACTGTGCTGACTAAAATCTACCGCCTCAAAGGCGAGTGAATCACAGGCTGTATAAGCATTGTTTGAAACATACAAGGCTTCATAGGCGCTGTCCTCTGTGATAACCAAATCTTGGTCTTGACTAAACCTTACTGTCTCACAGTCTGCGGTAGGTCCCGCTTCAAAATTGACGATAATCCCTTGGTCCGATTCACATGCGGGACAAGGAGAGCTATCTGAATAACATGCATTCAGTCCCGCCAATACCATTAAGCTAAGGCTCCAACAAAAAATAAGTCTAACCATCTTCATCGATAATTGCTTGTTTTACGATCAGACGCAAGTAACTCATAATTCGCTGCAAGCTCAATAAGATTGATTGCATGAGCTGTCAAATAAAACCCAAAAAGAGCCTGGGAATTGGACAACTCAAAGTCCCAACTATCCTTATATTTATAGTTCAAATTGATTTTATGCGCTACTTACTAGCTTGCCTTTCCTTAGGTTTTTTGGCGTTTGGAGCTTGCCAAACCCCCACTTCTCCCTCATCCTTAGCGGAGCTATTGGCCCAGACAGAGCATATTAGCGGTCGGGCTGAGTATCTCAACTCCCCTTTTGTTTCGGCGGGAGATCGCCTTTATATGGTCGGTCATCAAGATGGTAGTTTCCCGGATCTCGGTTGGCATGTTAGCGGCGAGATGGGAGGGATTTGGGACCACCCTATCAAATTGATGGATGGTTTTAGTGCCGCGATCCTTGCCGATGAGCAAAGTTATTGTCTCAACCAAGCCGACTCCTTTGTCAATTATCCTTTTGCCAATCGTCATTATTTTTCTACCCCTGCGGGGAACGTTTCCATCGAGCGCCTGCAGTTTGTACCCGACGGCGAAGAGGCAATCGTCATACAATTTCGCTTCCGTAATCTGCAAGATGAGGCTCAAAACTTTGACTTTCGCTTCAATGGGATGAGTGATTTGCGGCCTGTTTGGCTGGGTGAAAGAACCAATATGCTCGATAGCCCCGATCGCTGGCGCTGGGATGAGCAAGCCCAAATGATGATCGCCAAAGATAGCCTCAATCCATGGTTTGCCGTGTTTGGAGCTGAGCGTTCGGCGACTAGCCACAAACTCAATGATACCAGCTGCGATTTTGAACGCAAAGGGCTCGGCAGCAATGCTTCCTTGACTTATCGTATGCAAATCAGGGCTCAAGCGGAAGAAGTGCTGACTTTTGTGATCGCGGGTTCTTACCAATCTCAGGAAGCGGCGCAGCAGACCTATCGTTCGGTTTTGAGCTCCTTCGGAGAACGCTTCGCCAGTAAGCAGCAACGCTACCAGCAAATCGCCCAAAGTGCCCAACTCAGCATTCCCGACAAAAAACTAGAACAGACCTACCGCTGGCTCAAATACAATACCGATTGGTTGATCAGAGAGGTGCCAGAAGTAGGCCGGGGCATTGGGGCCGGAATCCCCGATTATCCTTGGTGGTTTGGAGTAGATAGCGAATATGCTTTGCGAGCGGCTATGGCCGTGGGCAATCGAGAGATCGTTTATGAGACCATCGATTTGCTAGACAAACTCTCTCGAGAGACCAACAACAACGGTCGTATCGTACATGAAGTCTCCACCAATGGAGCGGTATTCAATCCCGGCAATATCAACGAAACCCCTCAATTTGCTACCCTGATTTGGGAAGTGTATCGCTGGAATGGCGACAAAGCTTTTTTAGAAAAATACTTTCCTACGGTACAGCAGGGGCTCGAATGGTTGGTGCGTGAAACTGATAAAGATGGCAACCTCCTACCTGATGGCTTTGGGATCATGGAGATTCATGGCCTCGACAGCGAAATGATCGATGTGGCCGCCTACTCCCAAAAAGCCTTCGCAGACGCCGCCAATGTCGCTACCGCTTTAGGCAAAACGGAGCTAGCAGATGCTTACCATACCAAAGCCGACCAACTCAAAGAAATCATCAATACTGACTTTTGGGTGGACGATGCCAACTCATTTGCAGATTTTATTGGTACTACTGAGCAGGCGCTTCATCTCATCGAAGATGCCATCGTCCGTGCAGATACCCTCGATAAGCCTTGGGCTGTGGAAGAGTTGAAAGCGACCCGTACTCGCATCGAGAAGCTCCCCAAACAGCAAAAGCAGGGATTTGTACTGCACCACAATTGGGTGGTCAATACGCCAATGGAGATCGGTATCGTCGATACGGCTAGGGCTTTGCGGGCGCTTGAGACCGGCAGTCAGTTTGTCAATCCCTATGGCCTTTTTGTTACGGGCATCGACCGTGATGAGACTGCCGGAAAAGACGAAAGTTCCTTTGCCGCAGGTAAGAAAGTCTTTTCCTATACGGGTGCTGTCATGACCTTGCCGACCGGCGTTATGGCCGTTGCCGAAAACCAATATGGACGCCCTGACCGAGCGTTGGAGTATTTACATCGTCTAGGCCGGAGCTTTAGTTTTGCTTTGCCGGGTTCGATTTACGAGGTTTCCCCGGACTTTGGGATGATGACGCAAGCTTGGAACTTATATGGCTTTGCTATCCCGATTGTGCAGCAGTTTTTTGGCATTCAGCCCGATGCCGCCCAAACTAAAGTGCGTATTCAAACGATGATGCCAGAGGCATGGCCACAGGCAAAACTCGAAAATATACTCGTAGGAGATAATGTTATTGATATCGGTTATCAGAAAGAAGGCGATAAAATCATCCTCAATATCCAGCAAACTAAGGCCGAATGGACATTGGAAATCGCTTTCCCTGCTGGGAAATATAAGCAGTGGGAAATCAATGGTGAAGCCTCCCTACCGCTCGAAGAAAATGGATTTGAAGTGATGCAAGTAGAGGGCGCTAATCTGCAGATCGTATTGAGTCTTTAGGCTTGCCGCTGCGCGGAACGCTTCTCTCTATTAGGGCTGGCTTAGATGCACGATCCTTAAGAGAATCGTTCTGCGAAGCAGCCCTACCAATACAACTCTTGACTAGAAGTACCGACTGGATTTTTTTGACTTACCATCATGCGTCCTGACCAATCTTTGGTCTCGGGTAGGGTTTGGTCGCTGATCTCTTGGATCATGATTCTAAAGCTGTAAAGGCGGGAAAGCCTGATGTTTTTTTCCGCTTCGCGAAAGAGCACCACTTCAATAAAACCTTCGCCTGCTTCATTACTGTTTTCATAGACTTTGGCCTCTATTTCAGGGAAGGCTTGGCCCATCTTAAAGATCAGCGCATCGGTCAATTGGTCGCTTTTATCAAGGTTGATTGACTCTAGTTGGGGCTCAATTGCGTTGCTTCTACCTTCGCCATATGTTGTAAATAAAGGATTGATGAGCAAGAACCAAAACAATAAGCTCAGGCCCAAGGCGCCAAAAGAACGCCATAGTTCCGGGCTAGGAGCTGGCTCAGCGCCCTGGTAGCTCATTAGTTTGGTACCCGCTACAAAATCTCCTAAGCGTCGCGTAGGATTGATGAGAGACCATATAAATTCTACTGGCCAGATAAAGGAAAGCAGATTGCGCAGAAGCGTGAGGAAGGGATCTGCTGCCGCTTCGGTTTTGTTGTGGAGGATCTGTTGTTTGAGGGCTCGTTTGGCCGGGCTGCGAGCGCCGAAGACATCTTTAGCGGTCCAAATAGCAAAGAGTATGATGAGGGCCCACTTACTGACCGTTTCAGCCTGAAGAAAACTCGCTTCGTCTCCCAAACCATTAAAATCCCAAGCGATAAGGGCAAGCACCGTAAAAAAACCTAGCCCAACGAATACAATCATGTAATCAATGAACATGCCGGCGAATCGATGCCCTGTTTTGACGGCTTGGAAAGACATAAGTGCTGAGTTGAAGTTAGCTTGCTTGAAGCAAATTAGGGGATTACTTGTCCCATATTCAAATACTAGGCAATTATTTCTTGCCGAGTGCAATCTCTTCATCTCCCGCCCGATAGGGGAGAAAGGTCATGATAAATTGTAGCATTTCATCCGTGGTACGCATACTGCCTTCTCGCTCGGCTATGAGTTGTGGCGGATCGAAGGGATTGTTGGGGTTGTCCATACTATTGTCGTAGACGGCTTCGACGATGACCCTTGTGCCTTTGGGCAGCGGCAACATATACTCAAAGGTATAGAAGTATTGCCAACGAAAATCCCAGTCTGGAATCCGAATCAAGGGAATGGTGTCGCCAACTGGCGGGATCGCGTAGGCTGTAAACGACTTACCCAAAAGGTGCATATGGGGATTGAGGGTCAGGAGTGAAATATCTTGTTGGATGATGGCCTCGGTCCGAAATTGCATGATCGTATCAGGGGGGATCACAAGCGGTGGGACAATGTCAGAGATACCCAAGGTGCCCATTTGCAATTCTAGAGTGGGGCGTTCCGGGGGACCCGAGGCAAAAAATACGTTGACCCTAGATCGATCAGAAGTATCCTCCGCTGAGGGGCCATAATGCAGATCATTGAAGAGGAAGGCGCCTTTTTTACTCAATTTATAGCCACCGACACCTTGCGGATAAAGTTGCGGGACAACGCCGGGTAGATAGTTGCAAACGAGCGGCGTCAGTGTAGGATAGGTACCGTCATCATTGAGGAGGCCAAGTCTAGGGTAGGCCCGTTGCACGGGAACGAGTTCTCGATCTACAAAACGTTCGCCTTCCATGACATTGGATTTGGCGTTGGGTTCGTAGCTGACGAGATGTCCATTCATATGATGGACCACTTTTTTGTTGCCGGCGACAAACTCAAAGGCTTTGACAAAAGTATCCTGGGCGATTTCGTAGGGGATTTTGCCAAATAAGAAGCGGTCTTGGTTATTGCCCTCAATCGGAAAAGCTTCGTCCATTTGAAGGATCAGATCAGGCTCACCGAGAAAGGAGGTGTTGGGAAACTGTGGGGGCGCTGGTATCTGACTTTCATCTCCTATGGGACCACCTTGCTCAGCCCAACGGGTGAGAAGAGCAATTTCACGCTCTGAAAGGATTTTTTCTTCAACAAAATGGCGGTATTCAGGATCGGCTGGCCAAGGAGGCATATAGCGATCTCTGGTTACTTTGGCCACCATTTTTTTGCGTTTGAAGACATCGCGATAGCTAATGAGGCTAAATGGTCCAGCGCTAGCAGGGCGATGGCAGGGGGTACAGTTTTGATAGATAATAGGAGCGATGTGCTGACTAAAGGTAACCGTATCAGGCAGATTTATATCAGTTGTCGCCTCTTGTTTAGGCGCAGGCTCCCCGCAGGCCCAAAGCAAGCAGAGTACTAGGCTTAAGATTAGGGTGTCTTGCTTCATCTTTTATTCGATCAAACAGCCAACGGCTTCTGTTTTGGGGGTAGTGATGGTCTCGCCGCTAAGTCCCGCCCTCAAGGCATCTTCTAGATAAAAACGGCTGGCTTTTAGGCGCTTTTTGCCAAGGGCGGCGATCCAATTGTCAATTTTGCCTTGATACAGGACCTTGCCTCTAGGGTCTACCACAAATACTTCAGGCGTAACGCTGGCGCCAAAGTGTTGGGTCAATTGGTATTGCGGGTCTTTGAGTGCTTTGACGGGGAGTTGAAATCGTGCCATATAAAGTGTGATCTCACTTGGCGAGTAGGTTTCTCCTGCAAAAATACCGTAGAAGCTAACCTGATCTCGCCCAAATTTTTGGCGTAAGTCCTTGATCGTTACTGCATAATTTTCACAGAGGGGACATTCTGGTGCGAGAAAAAAGAAAACGGATAATTTCTGTTGTGCAATGGCTGAAAGCGCATAATCCTGTCCATGTACAGTCGGCAATTGCAGCTGCAATAGATCGGTCTGAGCTTGTGAGGAACGAGGGGTAAATAGCCCAAGCGCACAAAAGAAAGTCAAAAACAAAGGTTTCATAAGCTGTTTAAAAATAACCAAAATTCTCCTAAAACATTTCCAGAACTGCTTTGTATCTTAATACTAGCAAAAGGATTAACTAACATGAAACTCGCCCTCACCATGTTGTTATGGTTGGCGCTAGGGATTTGCTATGGGCAAACTCCTTTCCGTCATCTAAAACATAACAACAAACTACGTACCTCCCAATCTCACAGCGCTGCTAAAAAGGAAGCTAAGCTCACCCTACGCAGTCCCAATTCTCAAAAGCGGCCTGACCTCCATCCGAGCCGGCTGCAAAACCAAAAAGTGGCCCAAAGAAGGCTCCACAAACGCCAGCGGACTGCTCCCGAACATTTACGCTATAGCAATCAGGATCTCTATCTAGAGATTCGGCGTGGGGAAGGAATGGAAAAACAAAAAGCCCAAAATCGCAAAATGTGGTCGGGCAAATAGAGGCGAATTACGCATCTAGAAGGTATCGAGATTAGGGACTGCTTCGCAGAACGCTAATATCATTCGGCTTAGCTGCTGGGAAAAGCTCTCCAGCGCTAAGACATGACTCATAGGCTATGCTAGAAGTATAAAAATCCTCAATTTGCCCGACCACATTTTGCGATTTTG
>JBCAWW010000122.1:0-9739 GCA_038534415.1 Bacteroidota bacterium
AGTTGGTGAAGGCCAAGATGTTGTTTTGCTGCCAATCAAATTGATCGATACAGTACATTTTTTTCATTTGCTTGGGGAAGTCTTCATCGTCTTTGGCCTTTACCAACTACGGGGCCTCCGCAGAGGATATACTCCCCTGGCAAAACAAATTTTTTGTAGAAGATGAAGCCGAGGAAATCACCGTCAAGTTTCAAACCATCATCGATAGCAGCTTGGAGGTAGCCGAACCCCAAAATCGTTTTATCCTATGCCGCATTACTGACAACAAACTCTATCAATATGCGCAGATCCAGCTAACAGATAGTACCCGCTACCCTGAGCTTAAAGACCAAGTTTTGGCCATCCTAAATGAAGAATTAGCAGCAACTGAGACGCTGGAAGATTATGACAAATGGATCAATAAAAAACGTCAAGCTCGCTTAGGAGATATAGGCAGCTCTTTTGAAACTGCCATTAGCGCGCCAAGTATCGCTTTTGAATATCAATGGTTGAGAGACAATTATCCCGGTCATAAATTCTTGCAGCAATCCTTAATCTTTAATGAGGGCAAACCCTTTGACGTCCTAAAGGTCAAGTTAGAGGACGGCACTGTGATTGAAGTCTACTTTGATATTTCCAGCTTCTTTGGCAAAGGATTTAAATAGGGCGAAAGCGTTTAGTATCACGGCTGCGCCGAACGCTTCTTCGCGACTGCAGGAGCGAGCATCCCAATTATTCAAGCCGTCAATAGCATTCTAGCCAGCTTTTTCTCAAATTGAGCTTTCTACCAAAGAATACTATCCATGAGATATCTCTGCCTCCTTTTTGCCTTTTGCCTCCCTTCCTATTTGCTTGGACAAACTGTCTGCTCTCCGGCCAGTAGCCAACGTTTGGATCGCATGCTGATGAGTCTTGCCCAAAAAGACTTGGATCAAAAATCTATTGATGCAGTCATGGTCGAAGTAGGCAAGGATTTCATGAACACTCCATACGTGGAGAAGACTTTGGAGGTAGAAGGTGATGAGCCATTGGTGCTTGACCTTATGGGATTGGATTGCACCACGTATCTAGAGACCGTGATTACCCTCTCCCGACTCGCCAAACTGGATCGGCTCAACAGAGAGGATTACGAAAAAGAATTGACCTTTTTGCGCTATCGTGATGGTCTACGCAATTCCTACCCTTCTCGCTTGCATTATTTCTCAGACTGGATCTACGAAAATGAGCAAAAGGGCATCCTCCAAGATATCACCCAAGCGGCAGGCGGGATTCTATATCCAAACAAACCGAGCTTCATGTCCAGCAACCCCCAATATTATCCCCAGCTAGCCAATAAGGATTTTATTCCGATGCTCAAGGCAAATGAAGCAGAAATCAAGCAGCGTACCTATCACTATATCCCTAAAGCAAGCGTACAAAAGCACGAGCAAAATATTCAGTCAGGAGACATCATCGCGATCACCATTTCGATGAATAATCTTGATATCTCCCATGTCGGGATCGCCGTCAAACTTAATGGTAGAATTCATCTGATGCATGCCAGTTCGAGCGCCAAAAAAGTGGTAATCTCGAAGCGCCCCTTGAGTGAGTATTTGATGGCCCACAAAAGCCAAAGCGGCATTATGGTTTGTCGCATGATGGAGCCCCAAACCCAAGATTGAGCAACAGGATAATTTGATGTATGAGAGATCAAAAAGTTAATGGGACCTACGTATTAGTGATATTTGCCGTAATCCTAGGGACTTGGTTGGTACATGAATTTGCCCATTGGACTATGGGAGAAGTTTTAGGGCATGACTCGACTATGCGTTTAAACGGTACCTCCTACCTTGAACCTCAAAATGTCAGCGATAGCGAAAGAAGTCTTGTCTCCGCAGCCGGACCAATCATCACGATCATACAGGGCCTCATCATATTTTTGATTTTGCGGCGTCAACAATGGAACAAATACCTCTATTCGATCTTATTTTCCGCCTTCTTTATGCGGTTTCTCGCGGGCCTAATGAATTTTATCAAAGCCAATGATGAAGGGCGCATCAGCATCTTTCTCGGTCTAGGTTTGTTTAGCCTTCCAATTTTGGTCGCGGGCTTGCTCTTTTATTGGGTGTACCAGACATCCAAAAGGCATGAGCTCGGCTGGCGATTTCAGTTAGGCACTAGTCTATGGGTATTATTAGCTAGCTCGCTTCTCATTATGGCAGATCAGTTTTTCAAGATACAGTTGATTTAGCCTGCTGCGCAGAACGCTCATGACAATCGTTCCGCAAAGCCGAAAACCTAACCTAAGCACCAAAAACATGATTGGCTATCTCCTAAAATTTGGCATTTACAACCATCCAGTTAGCTCCCATAGACCCAAAGAAATCGAGTGCTTTTCCTGTGGTACCAAAGGCCAAATGATTGTCAATGGCTTTATTCAAAGTTTTTACATTAGCTATATCCCTTTGATTCCCTTTTGGGCTTGGCAGGAGGTTTGTTGCGTTAGTTGTCGCGCCGAACTCAAGTTTAGTGAGATGGGGCCTGAGCTCAAGACAAAGTATAAGCCTTTTCGTCCAATCCCCATTCCGCGACCCTGGCATTTTACGGGCCTCTTGATTATCCTAGGAATCGTGTTGTGGGTCCAATATGGCAAGGCCAAAGAGCAAGAAATCATCCTCCAGCGCGCTAAAAACCTAGAGATCAATCGAGTGATAGAGTACCGAGCGGGGCATGGGGTTTATACGAGTATGAAGGTTTTTGGCTTTGAGGAAGACTTCATCCTGGTGCATCACAACCAATACCAAGTCCAAACCCCAGAGGAAATCAATCGAATCCTTGAAGCGAAAAACTACACGATTGACACTGCTTATCTGCACCGAGATACCCTCATAAAAATGATAGCAAACAAACAAGTATTCGGGATTTATTGGTAAGTACCTATCCACATGAAAAGAAACCTATTCTTCCTTCCATTCTGTGTTTTCTTAGCTGCTTGTGTCAATGTTCCTGTCCTCAAGGAGATGGCAGAGGACACCTCCTACCAGCTACTTCTCCTCGATCAATACGTATTAAAAATTGCCTCCAGTGATCTATACACAGAAGTCCAGCTTTTCCAGCGCTCAAATCAAGAGTTTGTTGACAAGCTCAGCATCCCTGCAGGCGAGATTTTGCTTTATCCCTCTACCAATGAGCGCAAAGATATTACCATAGAGTATATCATCAGTAAAGAGCTTTCTGATGAAGGGAAAGAATATTTTGCGGAGATGGAAGACGCTATCATTTTAATCGGATCTTTGGACGTAGAAATCCTTCAGTCTCAAGCAGAAAACACCACGCATTCATTTTTTGGATTTGACGAGATCAAATTTCAGAAGCAGGAAGTCCAAATTCTTAATGAAGGAAATACCTTAGGCGGATTTCCAGCGCTAAATGCTTTAAAGCTCTTTAATCTCATTTTTTATAAAGGCAAAGTGATGACCTTGACCTATGATGCGGAGAGTAAAACCCTCTTTGCCAATGGCTTTAAAAGAACCGATGAAGCGCCCTATACCTTACTAGATGCTTTAACGGCTTTGGGGTTTTGATTTGACTACTGCTGCGCAGAACGCTTTTCCTCAAATATTCAACTATTCGTTTCCTATCCTGTCTTTGCATAAACCACCCATTATGAGAATCCTCTTTTGTCTATTTGCCTGCACCCTTATTTGCTGCCAATCTCCTAAGTCGGCCGAGGCGCCAAGTCTTACCCCTAAGATTCTAGCCATCATGACCCAAAATGCAGAGCCAGTGCTCGCAGACAGTCTCATTAGCGCGCTTTCGGTGGGTGTGTTCTACGAAGGAGAAAAATACAGTCTCCACCTTGGCAGTCTAGATGAAGGCAAAAACAATCCTCCGACAGACAATACTCTATACGAAATTGCATCCGTCAGCAAAACGATGGTGGGCTTGCTACTCGCTCAGGCTGAAGCCGAGGGTAAATTGAGCATAGAGGATGATATTCGTACGCATATGCAAGGCGACTTCCCCAATCTCAACTATGAAGGACAGCCCATCAAAATCAAACATTTGATGACACATACCAGTCGCTTACCGCGCTTTTTGCCGGTGAGCATCAACGCCCTTTTTGACAATATCGACGAAACCCTTCCTTTTCGGATCGCAGAGATTGAAAATGCTTATTCGCGCGAGCAGTTTTTTACGGATCTCAAAGGCGTGGAGATCGATACCCTAGCCGGTACGATTTACGAATACTCCAATGCGGATACTGAAATCGCAGCCCATATACTCGAACAAATATATCAGACCCCTTTTGACGAACTGCTGCAAACTTACCTCGCCAAAACAGCCGAAATGAGCAATACGGCGGTCATCTTAGACAAGCAGCAAAGTCAAAATCTCGCCAAGGGTTATGGCATAAATCGCATCCCAGTGCCAAATATGACCATCAAACTTTGGGGCGGAGCTGGCGGTATCAAATCCAATATGCCCGATCTGTTGCAGTATATGGAGCTACAATGCAATGAGCAAAATCCAGTAGTCGCCAAAACGCATCAGCCTTTGTACGAGGGACACTTAGGCTATTTCTGGGTATTGGATGAGGATTCGACCTATGGTCATTTTGTCAGACACCATGGCGGTGCTTTTGGGGCGCAAAACTGGATGTTTGTTTTTCCAGAAGCAGGGCTGGGTATCTCGGTAATTACCAATCAAAGCGATTTGGAAACTGCGGACAAATTGCATGATATAGTGCAGGGCATTCTCACCGACCTAAAAGCTTTGCCTGCCCAATAGCAAGAGCAAGTTTGAACATACTCTTACTCCTTAGACAAACGCTCAAAGACAAAGGGCACCGCTGTTTCACCATCAGAAATGACGGCTTTCAGGCGTATGCCCTCAAGCGAGTAGCGAATGATCTTGGGAAATTCGTTTGCGGGATTTTCGCATTGAAAGCTCAAAGAATCTATTTGGCTTAAAGAAAAAATCGTAGGCTGCTCGTTTACGCCTCTCACTTCAAAGTACCACTTATCCTCTCGTTGGATCAGGATAATGTCTTCTTTGAAAACGGTATCCGTACCTTGTAGCGTAAACCCGAGCCCTTGGTATTTTGTGGCACTCAATTGTTGCCATTGCTCAAAGGTAGTTTTGCCAGCATCATCGTTTGTGCGTTGCCAATGCCCAATAAGCCACTCAAATTGAGTGGTTTGAGTAGGTTCTGCTTGGGCCGTTTTCGCATTTTGGCCGCAGCCTAGCCATAGCATGCCAATCATACTGCCAAAAATCAGGCTGATGTTTTTAAATTTCATTTAATTGTAATTTCGGTCTGCACTCACAGTCCAAAATAAAAAAAATCATGGAAGAACTGCTCGAAGAAATTAAAGACGTCAAATTACACTCTAGCACTGCAATTTTGATCGCGACCCTTTTTGGTGGCCCCTTGGCCGCCGGTTATCTCATGATGGAAAACTATCAAAACCTAGGCGATAGAGATGCTGCTTCTAAGGCCTTGATTTATGGTATTGTGGGTACAGTCGCGCTTTTTGGTCTCATATTACTTATTCCCGAATCTGTAATGGAAGTCATCCCTACTCCTGCGATTTCGATTGCCAGCGTGATTGGCATTCGCGCGATTGTAGAGCAGAAGCTAGGCGAGACCCTCAAAGAACATAAAGCAAACGATAAAGCTTTTTACTCTCGCTGGAGAGCGCTAGCGGTAGGCTTAATCTGCCTATTAATTATTAGCGCAGTTACGCTAAGTGCAGTCTTTTTATTTATTGGTATTGAATAGCTTTTAGGATTACGGCCTTGCCGAACGCTAATATCGAGCCTTAGACAAGGCCCTAAAATTTAAGGATAAGCGTTCTGCGAAGCAGTAAAAACAAAAAAAAATCCCTTAAGGGAAGATCCCTCTCAGAAAAGAGTGGGATGAGAGAAAAATCAAAAACCACGTAAATCCAGTTCCTCAGTCCCCTCAAGAGTCAACCAGCGCCCCATTTTCTTTTGGATCACTTTGAAGTGGGCTTGCTCTTCTGGAGTCACCAAGGTGTAGGCCTGACCGGAGCGTTCGGCACGGCCGGTACGACCAATGCGGTGGATATAATCCTTAGGACTGCGTGGCAACTCATAGTTGATCACAAAAGGCAAAAAGTCAATATCCACTCCCCTAGCCAACAAATCTGTCGCCACTAGCACTTCTAACTCGCCTGCTTTAAAGATTTTCAAGGCTTCTTGGCGAGCATGATTACTTTTTTTGCCATGAATGGCGAGGGCATCAATACCGTTTTTGAGGAGCTTTTTGACCAGTTTTTCGGCCGTATCAATGGAGGAGGTAAAAACCAAGACCTGATGCAAGTCTTCACTTTTGATCAAGTAGCGTAAAAAGGGGCCTTTACGTTCGGGGGCGACTCGAAAAGCGCGTTGCTCGATCAGCGTATGATCTTGCTGCTCCGTGGCGATCTCGATCACCTCTGGCTTGTAGAGCAATACTTGGCTCAAGCGATCTAGGCCTTGGTTGAGAGTGGCAGAAAAGAGGAGATTTTGTCTTTTGGCCGGCATCAAAGCGAGTAGCTGATTCATCTCTTCCTCAAAACTGGCGTTGAGCATCTTGTCAGCCTCGTCAAGCACCAGCATTTTGAGTTGCTTTAGCTTGAGCGCTTTGTGCTGCAAGAGATCGAGTAAGCGACCGGGAGTAGCAATCAAGACATCCACGCCTTGCATCTGGATCATTTGCGGATTGATAGAAACGCCTCCAAATACGGCCAAACATTTGACTTGCTGGGAAAGATGCTGAGTCAAGTCTACAAATACTTGTAGCACCTGATTCGCGAGCTCGCGGGTCGGGACCAAAATCAATACTGGAATGTGGCGGTTTTTCATCGCCCAGTTTTCAGTCAGCAATCGCTGCATTAGGGGCAAGGCATAAGCTAAAGTCTTGCCCGAGCCTGTCTGCGCAATGCCCAATACATCCCGGCCTCTTAGCAATGCCGGAATGGCTCTTTTTTGAATAGGATAGGATTTTTCGAGTCCATTAGCCTTTAAGGCCTCCACCAAGGGAGGTATCAGGCCGAGTTTATCAAATGTAGGAGACTTTTTGCCCATAGTCGCGCGTAAATGATCAGTCCGCAAAGAAGCACAAATGTCAAGGATAAATTGGCACCTTATAGGGATTTAGCCTCAATATTTAGAGTTTCTCCCTTTGTAATGGGTTTTTGCTAGAGAGATTTCAGCATAGCCGTAAAGTCAAACAACTCTTTGCCAATTTGAAATTGGAACTTTCCCAGTTCCTGGAAACCACTTTTTTGGTAAAAGCGAATGGCGCGCAGATTGGTGTCTAGCACCGAAAGCCAAATCGATTTCACCTCCTTTGCTTGCGCCTCGGCAAAGAGGAAGTTTTGCAGCTGGAGACCAATCTTTTGCGAGAGAAAGGCTTGTAAAACATACAGCTTTTGCAATTGCCCTAAAGCTGGCAGCTCGACAAAGTCTGAAGGAGACGAATATTTAAGTTTGCCGTAGCCTACCGGCAAGTCATTGAAATAGGCAATCGCAAAACAGTTGTTGGGTTTGCTCAGGCCTTGCTTGATCTTAGCTACGCCAAAGGTTTGATCGAGATATACTCGCAGATCGTTTTTGTCGGCAAATAAGTCGCCAAAAGTTTCGGAAAATGTAAGTCTAGCCAATAAGGCGATGATCGGAGCATCTTGGGTTTGAGCGATTCTGATATCCAGCATTTGGTCCCTAGGATTGAGCATTAATATGCCTAAATATCAGACTCAAGCTTTAGAGAGTCAATCAAAACTTTTGCCCATGAGTACCACATCATAAAACTGCCCCTCAATCAAGGAGCCTCTACTTTGTAAGCCTTCTCGTCTAAAGCCTAAGTCTTCATATAAGTGTATCGCCGCATGATTATCAGCTTGTACGCCGAGGTCTATTTTGCGGATTAGGGGATTAGTCTCAGCCCATTGCAGGGCTACTTGGAGCAATTTTCGCCCGATGCCTTTGTTCCAATGGGCCTTGGCTACCGAGACACCGAGCTCTCCGATGTGGCGAAGGCGTTTTTTGCCACTGGCAAAAATATTGAGGATGCCAACGATTTGCTGATCCAGCAAAGCCACAAAAAAGATACGGTTTTCGGTCTCTGCATAATTTTTGAGCAGGGATGCTTCTTGGGCCTCGCTAATCTGAAATTCATCACTCCCAAAGGTCAAGAAGTGAGTTTCGTCTGCAATTTGTTTGACGTAGGCAATTAGCTTAGCAGCATCTTCTGGTTTGGCCTCACGAATACTTAAGGCCTGTCCATTAGATAAAATAAATTGAGTCATGCAAAATCAAGGCTTTAGTTCCGCCTCCCACTTTTTGATATTTTCTTGATTCGATTTGACGTAGGATTCGTCTTTTACAAACTCAGCGATGGTGAGCGACAATTTAGCTGCGGCAAGGGCTTGTTCGTATTGGCCAAGCTCTGCGAGCATTTCGGATTTGGCGAGATGACGCCAAGGCAAATTATAGTGATTGGGATCTAGGCTAGCCAACCAAGTTTCAAAATCTTTGCCATCCTGACGGAGCTTGATAGATTTTTCGATCATCGTCAATGCCTGCTCAATATCCTTGAGATCGCGATAGTAAATCCAAGCGGTAGAGGCATAATCATCTGCCAAAGTCTGGGTACTCTGGGCCAATCGTTGCTTTGCAAGAGTTTCTGTATTCACTTCGATGGGGATCTCGACATAGGTATTTTCCCAGGCCACGACCAAATGAACGCCATTGGGCCTATGCTGGTCAAAGCCGATAGCTAGACTTTCGATCGTGCGTGTCATGGATTGGCTCTTCACGCCAAATTGGGCGATGATTTTATCCTCATCCAAGCTCTCAGGCGCACCATATTCTCCTAATTCGCTATAGAGATAAAAAGTCCAAGTGCTTTGGCCAGGGATAGAAAAGAGGCTATAAGTCCCTGCGGGAACGCTTTGTTCGGCCATTTTTACAGGATCTTGCAAGGAGATTTGCGTGTTGACATTCGCTCCAGTTCGCCAAAGCTGATCGTAGGGTACTAAGCCCCCAAATATTTTGCGGCCTCGCATGGAGGGGCGAGAATATGTAAGGCGGATTTTGCTAATACCGATATCGGCTTCCACTTTTTCTAAGGGGCTTAGCTGCGGGACTAATACTTGCTGCTCTTGGGCAAAAGCAGGGAGGATAGCCATAACAAAGATGGCTAGGAGTAGTATATTTTTCATTTTGATCGAGATAAGCGTTCTGCGCAGCAGTGATCAATCAACACAAGGGAAACAGCCACAGTAGCGAGACAGGCTCATGACTGATGTTTGGGGATAAAAAAGTTTCCAATTTGGAGGAGGCGAGATTAGGTTTGGATCGTTCTTCTCAGGATAGTCGGGCACTAAAAGGGGCTGATAATTGAAGTATCCCATGCGCTTTCCGGTAGCGGCAACTGTGACATAATCCCACCTATAATAATTGTGATCAATCCAGGGATCCCAGTCAATATTTTGTACAATCGCATCTCCTTTTTTGAGTCTAACTTCCTCAGGATTGAGGGTTTCCATCATCAAGAAAAAAGAAATGATCAGGGTAAAGAAACCCACATTTCGCTTCCAAAGGCGCATAAACAGAGACAATTCTTCCTCTTTTTGGAGGCTATGATCTATCTGTTCACGTATTGCTTCATTGTCGGAGTATCGCCACATAGGAAGTGTTTTTACTTGATGATGGAAACCCTCAATCCTGAGGAAGTTAGACTCAAAAAAGGAGATGCGATTGTACAAAA
>JBCAWW010000123.1:0-9693 GCA_038534415.1 Bacteroidota bacterium
CCGGGTTTGCGGTACCTACCCCCACTCTTTGAGCACCCGCTAATTGGATGTGAAACACCGGTATATTATCCCCTATCCAACTAAAAGCATCGCTAGTGTCATTGTATTGTATGCCCCAGTTGGGAAAATTAGGGGAATGAGCGATCAACATACGTGTGCTATTATTGATACCATTGCTAAACATCTGCATCATTGGCTGATTGGAGCCACTGGAGTTGGCAAAGCGGATCGAAGCCTGATCATCGGTAAAAATAACATCCCCTTCAGCGCCATGAACTTGAAATTTATCGCCATTACCTACCGTGAGCGTAGCCACTGGAGAATTGTCGCCGATACCGATTTTGCCAGTACTGAAATAGAGGTTGCTGCCACTATTGGTCCACGGAGAAGTAAAACTAGCGAGATTTACAGAGCCACCGCCAGCAGAAAGACTCAAGGTATTCCCACTCAAGCTAAGATTTTGAATCTCATTGGTCGTGCTAGCATCAGCATCATTGACATTGTCGGTAGAGTTGATGACAAAGTTGGGATAAGTACCTGTGACAGTCGTAGCGCCTCCGCCGCTTATATTTACGGTTTGGTCTGGGGCGGTATTGCTGATGGTACCCCCACTAATATTGATGTCGCTACCCGCGGTATAGGTGGTGCCTGTAGGGAGGGCGATGCTATTGCCGTTTGAGATACTGAGGTTGTTGCCTGAGAGGCTTAGATTTTGAATTTCATTGTTGGGGTCTGCATCGGCATCATTGACATTGTCAGTAGAGCTGATGCTGAAATTTGGATAGCTTCCAGAAACGCTAGTAGCGCCATTACCGCTGATATTTACGGTCTGGTCTGGGGCGGTATTGCTGATGGTACCCCCACTAAGATTGATGCCACTGCCTGCAGTATAGGTGGTGCCTGTAGGGAGGGCGATGCTATTGCCATTAGAGATACTGAGGTTGTTGCCAGAAAGACTAAGGCTTTGCATCTCATTGGTTGGGTCGGCATCTGCATCATCCACATTGTCAGTAGAGTTGATCGTATAGTTGGGGTAGGTCCCTGAAACAGTCGTAGCGCCACTGCCGCTGAGATTGAGATTGTCTGCGGCTACCCAACCGCTACCATCCCAAGTCAGTACTTGATTGGTGCTTGGAGCGGACACATTTGCATCTTTGAGATCATCGAGCTGCATATCAGTCGCCATTTTGGCGTAAGGGACGGCCTCAAGCAAAGCAGTATCCACTCCGCTACCGTTGAGCTCCACCAGCAAATAAAGGTCAGCGGCCCAGTCGATATTAGCAAAATCGCCAATTTCCGTGCTGCCTTTCCCGATTTGGGTATTGAGCAAGCCAAAGGCGTTAGTGCTCATTGCATGGGTTTCTTGATAGATCAGTGTTCCAGTAGGACTGCCATCCCTGATCTGAAAGCGAAGGTTGACGTTGGTGTTGTCTAAAGTGGCTCCGCTATTGTCCCGGGCGACAGCTTGATAGTTAAAACCTTTGGTGGATTGAGCGAAGAGTTCGGCGGAGCCGAACACAAAAAATATTAGCAAGCATAGGGAAGAAATAAGCCTCATAGCAATAAGTAGTTTTAAGATGAATTTGTAGCCTATATGGGAAGGTGTATTTCTGGGGCAGAAACCTTACTCCCAATCCATATATCTATTAGTTGACGGCTAAGTCCTCCTAACTGCATCTGTAAAACCTACTTATTTTGAGTAGCCCATAAAATGATCCGGATTTAAAAGCCTGGATGGCCAGTCGCTTTTAGGCCGCCTGAGCGTCTGCCGGGCATTTCTCCTCTTTCAACCTTGTTGAACGCTTCTACTCCCTCTCTTAGTTGACCCGTTTGGCGGTCAAATCCGTCCCTCGTGATGTTTTGGGGAGTATTGTCCCCACTTTGTTCTCGCCAACTTTGGAGGGCCTTACGGTACTGTCGCAGGACAGGCTGATATTGCGGCATACTGGCCAGATTGCAGAGCTGCAGAGAATCTGTCATCACCGCATAAAGCTCTTCTCTTGGCCTCGGAGTCTGAAAGATATCTGCTTGAGCGGCGCTAAGATGTCCCGTATCCCTGAGGAGATTTAACTCTTTTTGAGAGGGGCTATTTTTTGAGTCTGCAGGACCGCCATTAGCGAGATTGGGCCGCTCGTTGAGGACATAAAGATATTCTTGCGAACGCACTGAGCGCTCGAGTGCTTCGAAATCATGCCAATTGTGCTCTGCAAAGACAAAACGTCTAAAGGGTTGCTCGGACTCCGTAAACAACTTGGTAAAACTCCGTCCCTGATAGGAATCAGGCGCTTTGACTCCTGCGATTTCGAGTAGGCTAGGGGCGATATCCACCGCACTGAGCAGGCTAAAATTGGTTTTCCCAATTTCGCTTATGCCCGCCGGCCAATGCACAATAAAGGGGCTCTGCATCCCGCTATCATACACCCTCGTTTTGGCGCGTGGAAAAGGCATACCGTTGTCGGCCATCAGTATGATGAGGGTGTTGTCTAGCACGCCTTGGGCTTCGAGCTCGGCGACTACCGCACCTACATAGCGATCCAAACGCCCAATTTCATTGTAGTAGGCGACGAGGTCTTGGCGGGTAGCTTCGGTATCCGCGAGATAGGGAGCTACGATCACTTCTTCCGCCTTGTGTTGGTAAGCTCCTGGATCTGCCTGCCAAGCCCGATGAGCATCAAAAGAGGCAAACCAAGCAAAAAACGGCTTGTCTTTGGGACGTTCCTGCAGGGACTTCACCCAACGCTCCTCGCCCCCCGGTCCTCCTTCCTGATTGCCATGAGCGATGCTAAATGAAGCCATCGCGTGAGGCCCCATATGGGTTTTGCCGGCTTGAAATGTATAATAACCCGCCTGCTGCAATAAGGCAGGAAAAGCAATCATGCTTTCGGGCAAAGGAGTATGCAGTTCTGCTGCGCCATTGTTGTGAGGGTAGCGCCCACTGATGATGCTACAACGACTCGGACTACAAGAACTAGCCGTCAGAAAGAAACGATTGAATTTGAGGCCTCGTTCCGCAAGGCGATCTATATGAGGGGTTTGAATATAAGGATGTCCATAGCAACCAAAATCTGTCCAACCGATATCATCGCCTATTATCAGCAGGATGTTGGGCTTGGTTACGTCATTATGGGACTGTGGTTCACTACTCGCACTCAATAAGAGGCAGATTGAGGTTAGCAGAAAGATTGATAAAGCTCGCATAGCAAAAAAATAGGGTAAGGATTGTCTCACAATAGGTTCAACAGAAGATAAGAATATTCATAGATTGAGCCTGTGTTTTATTGGAATTTCCATTTAATGGATCGTATGCCCGAGTCGCGCTCATTTCTTTCTTACTTGCTGGTTTTTATTTTTTTGCAATCTTCCTTCCTACTGAGTTTGGGGCAGAGCAATAATTCTGTTGCAAACGCCAAGCTGATTGATAGCTTTCCCCATATCGAAAGCAATGTCAATACTAGTACTGGAGGCAGCGCCATTGGTATGATTGGGAGCTGCGCAAATCTTCCCTGCTGCTCAGTATGGGTGTATAAAGTGGTGTTGCCCCTAAATGGCTCTCTACGGATTGAAAACGACAACTTTGTCAACTTCTCGGGCTCCATTATTGCTTATACAGCTCTGGTCGATACGCCCACAACTTGGTCGGATTTGACTTACTATAGTTCCTTTGGCAACGCTTGTGGCTTTCGCGATAGCATGCAATTGGGTTATGGCTATCAGTGGCCTCAGTATGATCCGGCTGCGCCGAACGCTGGGACTTATTATGATGTTTCGAAAGCAGTTCCAGCCGGAGAGTATTATATCTTGATCTTCAATCAAAACCAACAGATCAATACAGGTTCAAACCCTGGCTCAAATTTTACCTTTGAATTTGCGCCTGCTTGTCCGATTCGCAATAGTGTCCTCAATGCCACTGTTTGCGCGGGAGAGAGCATTACGGTCAACGGTACGGTCTATGACTCCACGGTGGTCGGCGCGATAGAAGTCATCAATGACAATGGTCCCTTTGATTGTGATTCGACCGTTACCGTCAATCTGACGGTACTCGCCGAAAAGGCCGCAGTGCTAAATCAGACCATTTGTGATGGAGAAAGCCTGCTCATCAATGGCACGACTTATAGCGGGAGTGTCAGTGGGGCAGTGGAGGTGTTTAATAATGTGGGCCCACAAAGTTGTGATTCGACCCTTACGATCAATTTGACGGTTTTGCCAGCCAAGACAAGCAACTTTTCTACTATTTTATGTGCTGGCGACAGCCTGATGATCAATGGCTCAGTCTATACCCAAAGTGTCAGCGGTGCGGCGGAGCTTTATCAGAATGTTGGTCCTTACGGTTGTGATTCGACCGTGCTGATCGATTTGACGGTCTTGCCTGGAAAGGATAGTACGCTTCGCGCAACGATCTGTCATGGTGAAAGCATCATCGTCAATGGGACGGTTTATGACTCAGACGTGCGCCAAGAAAAAGAAGTAATCCGCAATGTAGGCCCTTACAGATGTGATTCGACCGTTTGGTTGGACCTTACTGTATTGCCCTCCAAGCAGAGTACTTTAGATCTCGAACTTTGTGCCGGTGAAGGCATCACCCTCAACAATACTTATTATGATTATACCGTAAACGGAGCGCCGGTGATCTTTCCGGATGTGGGGCCTTATGCTTGTGATTCGACGGTGATTCTCAATCTAAGCATTAAAGAAGCATTAAATTCTCGTATAGATCAGGAAGGAGCTATGCTTAGGGCTCAACTTGCAGAGGCGGAGTATCAATGGCTAGATTGTTTCAATGGTTTTGCTGCGATACCAAACGCTAGGAGTCAAGCGTTCAGCCCCGCTGAAAATGGAGAATATGCGGTCGCCATTTCCAAAAATGGCTGTATTGATACCTCAAATTGTGTGGGAGTGTTTAGCGTCAGTTTGGAGGGCCTAGCAGCCCAGCAGCCTCATTTTCAGATATTTCCCAACCCAACCAAAGGTCTGATCGCGTTTAGTTTTGAGGGCCCATTTGACCCCACACAAAAGTTGGAGATTTATAGCCTTGATCAAAAGCTAGTTGAGACTATTGTTTTGGACCGGCCTCGCCGAACGCTTGACCTTAGTGGACTCGCAAAAGGGATCTATTTTGTGCGCTATCAAAACCAAGTAGAGAAGCTCGTATTGAGTCACTAAAAATGATTCCAATTTTTGCCTTCAGCCGGCTTTTGGAATTCAGGATATATATCTAACTTTATCCGCCAATAAATATTCATAAACATACGCATACGTCTATGGCAGAAGTTGTTCTCATGCCCCGTCTTAGTGACACCATGGTAGAAGGTGTAATCGCCGCTTGGCACGTCAAAGTTGGAGACTCTGTTTCTAACGGTGATCTACTTGCGGAGATTGAAAGTGATAAAGCCACGATGGATTTCGAAGCCCCGGAGGATGGTAAAGTCCTTTTTATCGGCGTCGAAGAAGGTGGTGCCATACCAGTGGGATCTCTACTTACGATCATTGGTGAAGAAGGGGAAGACGTTTCTTCTCTTATTGAACAGGCAAAAAACGCCGCCGCCGCCGCTGAAGCTACTCCCGAAGCAGCTCCGGTCGAAGAAGCGGCGCCTGCTCCTGAGCCTGCACCCGTTGTCGAAGCGGCTCCTGTAGCGCCTGCTCCAGTAGCCCAAGCGCCTGCTCCTCAAGTAGTTGCTGCTCCTTCTAGCAATGGTGATGCCCGTATCAAGGCTTCTCCACTTGCCAAAGCGATGGCTAAAGCCCGCAATATCGATCTTACGATGGTAAACGGTAGTGGTGATCATGGCCGTATCGTAAAGCGCGATATCGAAAACTTCCAGATGCCAGCTACATCAGCTCCGGCTCCGCTTGCTGCCCCAGCTGCTGACGAAAAACCAGCTTACGTAGCGCCTGTTGTCGCTGGACAAGAATCATTTGAGGAAGTACGAGTTTCTCAAATGCGTAAGACGATCGCTCGCCGCTTGGGAGACAGTAAGTTTACTGCCCCACACTTTTACCTCACCATGGAGATCAACATGGACAACGCTATTGAGGCGCGCAAGCAACTCAACGCTTTGTCTCCTGTGAAGATCTCTTTCAACGATATGATCATCAAGGCTTCGGCTGCGGCTCTACGCCAGCATCCAAAAGTCAATAGCTCTTGGTTAGGGGATACGATCCGCTACAACCAGCATATCCATATCGGTATGGCGGTAGCAGTAGATGAAGGCCTATTGGTGCCCGTGATTCGTCATGCAGACGGTAAAGGTCTCGCGGCTATCGCGGCCGAAACCAAGGTGCTAGGACCTAAGGCTCGTAATCGTGAACTACAACCTGCCGAGTGGGAAGGCAACACCTTCACTATCTCTAATTTGGGCATGTTTGGTATCGAAGAGTTTACGGCCATCATCAACCCACCAGATGCTTGTATTTTGGCTGTCGGTGGTATCAAGCAGACGCCTATCGTCAAGGATGGCGAGGTAGTACCGGGCAATGTGATGAAAGTAACCATGTCTTGCGACCACCGCGTAGTGGATGGCGCTACTGGTTCTGCTTTCCTCGTAACACTACGAGACATGCTCCAAGATCCATTACGGATGCTAATCTAAATCCTAGGGCTTTGTCCGTTCAGCGTTTGATTTCGTTTTTCGATGCTTATTTGCCCTTGGGCGAAGTCGAAAAGCAAGAACTCCTAAAACGGGCAGTAGTCTGAAGAATAAAACGTCGGCAATTTATCCTCCAAGAGGGGGATATTTGCCGACATTATTTTTTTGTGGGGGAAGGCTGCTTCAAAATGTATGGCGTAGACGAAAAGGGAGGGGAACACAATATCCTCTTTGCCGCCGAAAATGATTGGATCACCGACATCGGGAGTTTTCACAGCGACAAACCAACTCGGCTTTATATTGAAGCCATGGAACCTGCCCAAATTGTGCAAATCCATAAGCCTGACTTACTCTATTTCTATCGCTATCATCCTACCTTTGACCGTAATTTTAGAGTGATTACGGAAAATCGACTCGTCGAACAGCAAAACCGAGTCCTCCAAAACATTAGTTCTACCTCTGAAGAGCGATACCTCAGTTTTTTAGCCCAATATCCCCGTTTGGCTAGTCGGATCCCCAATAGTCAAATTGCTTCTTACCTTGGCATTACGCCTGAGTTTTTGAGTAAAATCCGTCGTAAACTCAGCTCACAATCATAGAGATAAGCGTTCTGCGCAGCAGTGAAAAGAAGTAGAGATAAGTAGCAAATATTTAGTATTAAGTAGTAAGACAAACAGCCCCACGGGCTCATAATGGTCAATTTTTGAAAGTCTTTAGGCTAGATACTATGGTCTCAATACTTAGGGAAATAAGCGTTCTGCGAAGCAGTGAAAACAAAGCCAAAGCGATCGGGAGGAGCAAATACAGACAATAAGGGCTCTCAGGATTCTTGAAGTTTGATTTCCAAGCGTCTCTACTGAATACTAATGTCTTAGTACTAAAAATGTTAACCTTTTCCGTCAAAAATCCATACTCATTCGAACCCCTAAAATCGAAAGGAGTATGCGAACTACATTATTTGTCCTGCTGTGTGCCATAATCCCTAGCCTGCTCTGGGCGCAAGATGGGCGGCGATACCGCAATGGACAGGAAGAATATTTTGGTGCGGCTCAACTACCGAGTATGCGAGCCGAGGCTATGGGGAAGGCCCAAGTAGCCATCGGTGGCAATGTCATGCAAAACTTTATCAACCCGGCGAGTCTAGGCGCGATCGAGTTTAGAAGCTTTGATATTAGCAGTAGTGGGCCATTTTATATCCTCAACCAATCGGATTATGGCTATGTAGGCTTTGCCCAACGCCTAAATGGGAGCAAATGGGTCGGTGGCGTGAGTATGAGGACCTTCTTTATCGGACCGAGTACTTTTGATGCCACGATCGAGGGGCAGCGATACGAGCTAGACAAGGCCCGGACGATCAATACCACAGTGAGCGTTGCGCGGGAGATTTTGCCGGGATTACAGCTAGGGCTGAACGCTAATCTTTATCGCCTAAGACTGTTTAGGACGGCCAAAGCCTCGCATATGCCTCATTTGGATTTAGGCCTGCTATACACCAAAGCCTTAGGGGAGGGGCAAAACCTACGATTGGGGCTGAGTATCAATAATTTTCTTTTTGGTAGGATCGCCTATAAAGCACCTAATGGGGCTGAGGATGTATTTAATATGCCGGCGATCATGCGGATAGGGGCGACTTATAGCGGAGAAACTACTTTTGCTATCCCTCAATCGGGAACGGGCAGTCTGCGCTATTTGCTTACGGTCGAGATGCAGGATTATCTCAACAGTGAGTTTTATACGGCATTGCGCTTCGGCGGTGAGCTCGAAATCTGGGATATATTGGCTCTCAGAATAGGGGCTTTTCGACGTACGAATGATGATGGGGGCATTGATGTCAACTTTAGCGTAGTCAAGGATTTTACCTATGGCTTTGGCTTGATTGTCCCGCTTGACAAAATCTCCAAGCGTGATTGGCCCATACGGATGCATTTGGATTATACCAGTCTGCGTCAAGCCCAGACTTCTACCTTTGGTACAGGGCGCACGCCCAATATGCGAGGCTTGAGTATCCGTTTGGCTTGGCTCATCTAATAAGTATTAAGACAAAAGTATTTAGTACTAAGACGCTTGGAGATCAGCCTCATTAGGCGCTTAGGGCTGTTTGGGGCTTGCTGTCGCCTTTGCGTCAAGTTAAGCGGAAATTCATGGGTTTCTGCTTCGCAGAACGCAGCCTCAAGGAGATTGGAAATAGGGCCGCTGCTGGCTACTGATAAGCGTTTTGCGAAGCAAAATCCCTCAACTTGATGCCTATCGATCCCAGATTCTGAATACTTATGTCCAAGTACTGAATACTACCTCTAGTTATTTAATCCCAGACTTTATTTCTTATGAAAAATAGATCTCTCTTTTTAGGACTCAGCCTCCTGCTAACGCTTCCCCAGCTAGCCAAGGCTCAGACGTATTTTGGTTTTCAGACCATAGGGGTACACACTTGGTTTGTGTCGGTGAGTTGGCAAGGCAAAGCCCATTTGGGCGTGGGATACAATCTCCGCAATACCAACAGCACCTATACTGACTGGCAATTTGAATGGCGTATGCCTTTGGACGATCTCTATTCGATGGATAATCACGAAGTGGTGGTGGGTTTGTATAAGCTATTGCGTGCTCGTCGCACAACGGCAGGTCTCGGGCTACACGCCAAGATCCGCACCCAAACGATAGAGGGTCGTAAAACTACCGCCTTTGGACTAAATACTGCTTTGATCCCTACTTATATTTATGCTGCGCCTTTGCCGGGAGATGCTTTTAAGGGAAGTATTGGCTTACGTTTGGCTTATCAACCGATATTATTGACACGCGTTCAGCAAGGCGCTAATCCCCCTCAATGGCTCAAACTCACAGGCCATAGAGTGGAACTTGGAGGTCATATCGACGGGCATGCCGAAGGGACTTTGATGCTTTCTAATAATGGCTATGCTACGCGCACTTGGTTTTTTAAAGAGGAAGCTGCCGGTGCTACCAGAGAACAAAATTGGGAGATCGATGGCGATCTTTACATCGGCACGACCTATTATTTAAGGCGGTGGTAAAAAAAAGTAGCGACCCAAAACTTGAGCCGCTACTATCATGATAAATTTATGCGCACTTATTGAATCACGACGCGTCGATAAAC
>JBCAWW010000124.1:0-9678 GCA_038534415.1 Bacteroidota bacterium
GTTTGATTTGACCCGTACCGGCAAATTGGTCGAGCGTGTCAGACTACATAATCCAACGGCTTCGCCTAATATTCTTTATTAGTAAGTTTTGTTTTAGTAGCCGGGATTTTGGGCATAGCCCCCATCTACTTTGTCAATCTGATCTTGTGGGATCGGACGCAACACATGATGATCTTGAATATTAGGCGAAGCCGTTGGATTATGTAGTCTGACACGCTCGACCAATTTGCCGGTACGGGTCAAATCAAACCAGCGGTGCATCTCACCAGCCAATTCACGTGCTCTTTCGTCTAGGATATAGTCAATATCTACGTCCGCTGAAGTTATGGTCATTTCAGACTTCCGACCTTCTCTTCCTGCGCGTTCGCGGATCGTATTGAGGTAAGCAGTGGCGGCATCGGTATCACCCGCTTTAAAGGCTGCCTCAGCTGCAATCAAGTAGGCATCCGAAAGTCTCATCAGCATCCAATCTCTTGATCCTTGCGTCTGCTGACGATCAGCTCGTTTATTGTCCAAAAACTTAGCGAGGGTCGGGAAACGGCGATCTGAATATTCAGTAGGGCTAAAGATGAGATAGTTTTTGCTATTGCGGAAGTCATCGGTCACTTCAACACCAGGTAGGAATACAGCCGTATCACCCAATTGCATCCCTACGCCTCCAGTAGATGGATTATTGGAAAAGAATACATGCTTAAAGCCTTCTTGATAGCGTACATCAGCCCGAGAGCCTAGTGGTTGAGGATCACTACCGGGTGTATCATTCCAAAGATTGATCAACCAGTCGGTGGGACGGAAACGCTTCCAAGGACGACCATTTTCGATATCACGGGTCATACCGGCCAATACATCATACTCCATCAAGAAATATAAGTGCATACGGTTGCCATTGCTTCCATTGAGGATAACATCTTGGATATTTTGGATTGAGAATACTACTTCAGAATGTAGTTCTGCATCATGATCCCAGATGTCTCCCCAATTGGCCAATAATTCATAATCATAATTATTGATGACATTGTCCATCAAAGTTTGGGCACGCGTAAAATCACTATTGGTATTGGTCAACCACCCTCGCGTCAAAGATACTTTGGCAAGCAAAAACTCAGCGGCGGCTTTATGAGCACGACCATACTCAGATGATCCACGAGTCAAAGGCAGATTATTAATCGCAAACTCTAAATCAGGGATGATACCTTGATCCATAATATCTAAGCGAGCCGTTTTGTTGGCAGTAGTTTCGACCCCTTGAGTTTCATCAAGAGAGAAATGCACATCACCATACATGCGTACTAGCGTAAAGTAGAAGAGTCCACGTAGGAAACGAGCTTCTGCTACTCTTTCGTTGCGCAGGGTTTCATCGATCCCTTCGATCTCTGTAGCACGCCCAACAACCGCATTACACTGATTAACAGCACGATAAAGGTTTCTCCAACTATCACGGAAATAGCTCTCTTGGGAATTAAGCTGGGAATCATAAAAATTAATTCCTTTATGACCACCATCTGCCCCATTGGTGTATTCATCTGTCCCAAAACAGTTGAGGGTGGCACCCATTTCTATCGCCCAATAATCCTTCAAAGAAGTATAGCAGGCTCTGACCGCGTCTTCTAGTCCCGCTTCGGTAGTATAATAAGTACCTGCGGAAACTTTATGGTCCAAAGTCTCGACTAAGAATTGCTCACAAGAACTGAAAGTTCCTGCAAGGAGAGCCAGACTCAGTATATATTTTAAATATTTCATTGGTTATTTCTCGTTATAGGTTTGATTAAAATCCTACACTGATGCCAAACATAAACAGCTTCGCAGCCGGGATATCGCCAGAAGAAACCTGACCATTGTCTCCACCTGCTTCCGGATCATATGTAGCATACTTGGCCCAGAACCATGGATTTTGTGCACTCGCATAAATACGAAGGCTAGACATTTTCATCTTCGCCGCAACCTCAGGCGTAAATCTGTAACCTAATGTAGCATTACGCAATTTGACGTAATCGCCTTCAAAGTAGGTCATGGTTGAAGAGTACTTAGCTCTTTCCTGATCCTGATTAGGTCTTGGGAAAGCATTGGTTGGATTATTAGGAGTCCAATAATCAACGTCTAGATTGTTATAACGTCCAAATAGAGAGTTATTACTGTCATGGAAACGACTACGGATCGTATGGCCCCAACGAGAGAAGAAGAAGACACTTAAGTCAAAGCCTTTGTACTCAAATACATTGGTAATACCAGCACTCCAGCTAGGTACATCTGACCCTAAGATCACACGGTCATCAGTCGGGTCGTACTTACCATCTCCATTTACATCATTTAGTTTGATCTCACCTGGTACGTCGCCATAACCTTGAGCGGTCTCTTCTTCAGAGATCTGCCAGATACCCACTTTTTCGTAGTCATAAAATACGCGGATAGGCTGTCCAATAAACCAACCATTACCAATATCATCTTCTGTACCATTGAAGAGTTCAACAATTTCTTCCTTATTACGGAACCAGTTAAAGTTAGTACTCCAACGGAAGCCGCCATCAGTTTCGACATTGACCGTTCTCAAAGAGATCTCAACTCCTGTATTGCGAGTAGAACCGACATTTTCTAGTACTTGGGTGTATCCAGAACTAGGTGGTAACTGGCGGAGTAGTAGCAGGTCAGTGGTATTGGCTTGATAGAAATCAATATTACCTTCAACACGACCACGTACTAAAGCAAAGTCAATCCCAACATCAATGGTGGCCGTTTTTTCCCAAGTCAAGTTTTCGTTAGGAATTTGGTCCAAACCATACCCAAAGGCAGGAGTTGTGCCATAGACATAAGTTGTTCTGCGTAAAGCTCCTTGGGTTTGATAAGGATCAATCGAAGTATTACCCACCACTCCATAACTAGCACGAAGCTTAAGGTCTTGCATCCAATCCACACCACTCATAAAACCTTCGTCGATTACACGCCATCCAACAGAAACACCTGGGAAGAATGCCCATTTGTTAGCATCAGACAAACGAGACGAACCATCAGCACGCCCACTCAACTGAATGAGGTATTTACCGGCGATATCATAATTGATACGACCCATAAATGAGGCTAGCTGCCAATCTTCGATATCAGAACCAAAGCTCGTTAGCTCCTGAGCAGTACCGAGTTGATCAAATCCCTGAGATTCATATGGCAAGGTTTTTCCTTGTACCCATGATTCTTCGGCTTGGCGCCCCTGAATAGACTGCAAAAAGGTCAATCCTAATTTGCTGTTACCTATATCAGTATTATAGGTCAACAAGTTCTCCAAGGTATAGCCAAAGGAAGTCTCTTCTTCCTTACGCGCCTGAGCAGGACCTCCACGATTGGTATTGGTCAGACGACCGGCAAACCAACCACGACGACGGAAACGAATATCGGGACCAAAGGTCGCACGATAGTTCAAGCCTTTAGCCAAATTGGCTTCGAGGAAGATACTAGAGAATAGCGTGTGGAAAATACGTTCGTCCAAATAGGCTCCTTCAGCAAGTTCACTCAATGGGTTGGTCCGGATACCATCATTGGTCGGCAAGAACCTAAGTTCGCCATCTGCATCATATGGTACACCGAGAGGGTTGTTTGCGAGAGCTTCGCTGAACGCTGGGCTCGATCCCCAGTTTTGGGAAGTGCGGTTAAGGTAAGTAGAAGTACCGATCTTTAGCCAATCATTTACTTTATGGTCAAGATTGATACGGAATGAATAACGTGTATACGACATTCCTTCAATAATACCCTGATCGTCAAAGAAGTTGGCAGAAACCATAAACTGAGTTTTTGCCGTACCGCCACGCATACTTAGCTGGTGGTTTTGTTGGGCTCCTTGTCCTAAGACTAAGTCCTGCCAATCTGTCGAACGATTGCCCATCGCAATAGACTCAAGCTCTATGGGGTCTAAGAAAACCTCTGTATCTGCGGGGATAGTACCACTCCAAGTAGAACGATTTTGATCATCTACGCGACGACTCTCACGCTTCAGCGCCGCAAACTCTTCCCCGTTCATCATATCAACCTGGCGGATAGCACTGCTTACCCCAAAATATCCGTCATAAGTAATGGTCGTTTTACCCGTTTCACCTCGGCGAGTGGTAATCAGGATTACTCCATTTGCACCCCGCGAACCATAAATAGCGGTTGCCGCTGCATCTTTAAGGATTTCTACCGACTTTATGTCTTGTGGATTAATATCAAAGGCAGTTCCACCATCTGTCAAAGGAATACCATCCACTACATATAGAGGATCATTACTCGCATTGATAGAACGACGACCACGAATCAAAATCGTAGGAGCTTGTCCAGGTCGTCCACTACTCTGTTGGATATCAACACCCGCAACCTGGCCTTGTAAGGCCTGTACGGTTGAAGCAACCGGAATATTGCGAATGTCTTTGCCTTTGACCGAAGCAATTGCAGCCGTTACGTCTCGTTTTGCCTGAGTACCGTAACCAATTACAACCACTTCATCAAGACTGGCAACGTCTTCATCCATACTGATGGAAATGGTGCTTCCAGAACCCACAATTACTTCTTGGGTAGAAAAACCAATATAAGACACCACTAAGATGTCTTCGTCGCCATTTACGGCAATCGAAAATTTACCATTTTGATCCGTCAAAGCACCACGCGTTGTGCCTTTTAAACGGAGCGAAACACCCTCCAGCGGACTATTGTCTATCGCTGAGGTCACTGTACCATCCACTGTACGGGACTGCCCGTAGAGCTCTGGTGGACTAATACCCAATCCCCATATCAGCAGTAGTAGGGTTGGCACTAGTAAGCGTACCAAGGATCTGTTGTTCATAGTAGTTTTTTTTTGATTGGTTAGTTGTTTTATCAGTTCATAAAAAAAAGCATAGAGAGTCTGTTTGCGTTCCTGAGAGAACGCATCAAGTTGGGCATAGAAATACCCGGCTACTTTTTAGCAGCCTATCGTGAAAAATAAATTTTGATGACAGTTTTAGGGGAGGACGCAGCAGTCCTCGGAGTAGTTAGTTTTTTTTGTTTAGTCCTTTACTATTGCTTTTTCGAAAACGATTTCGCTTTCATTATTATAATAGCAAATATTACCCACTCCTGAAACAAGCAGATTAGCTTTTTTCAAGTGGGAACGGTTGCAATAAAATGAACGAATTCAATGTTCTAACGCAATAATTCTCGCTCAGAATCGACCAAAGTGAAGACTGTTTCATCCATAAGGCGGGCAGCTAAACCTTTTGTTTTTACCAGCTCATATGCATAAAAGAAGCGCATAGTGTGCAATTTACTCTCTAGAAACAGTACTCGTTCACTATCAGTAGTTTGCGCGAGTTGGGTCTGAGCCTCGATCCCTTGTTTGAGCCATTGCCAAGCGACTACTACGATTGAAAACATTTCCATAAACAGATTGGCATCTGAAAGAAAACGCGTGGTTTCGCCCTTCATCGCGATAGCACTCAGATGCTGGATCACTTGTCCGACCCTCATCAACTCCTTTTCGAGAGCGGCTATCGTCTCAGCAAAACTATCCCATTGCTTAGCGAGAGCAATGTCTTTCTGAATTTCGACCATCAGCATTTTGACAACTTCTCCCTGATTCATCATGACCTTGCGACCCAATAAATCTTGAGATTGGATGCCCGTGGTTCCTTCATAAATTGGCATTATTCGGATATCCCGATAATACTGTTCTAAGGCATAATCCTTTAAGAATCCATATCCACCTAGCACTTGAAGCCCATTGCTTACCGCTTGAATTCCCGCCTCACACGGATAGGTTTTGACAATTGGCGTGAGGAGCTCCAGCAGTTGATAGTAGTGCATCTTCTCTTCCCCTTCGGTGATATGCATTTTATCCAGGTAATACCCACATTGGAGGATCAAACCAAGAGAACCTTCGACAATAGCCTTTTGCAAGAAGAGCATTCTCCGCACATCAGGGTGGTTCGTTATCAAGGTCTGTGCTTTAGAGAGGTCGCGTTTCCCGATGGGGCGCCCCTGAGGACGCTCCAAGGCATAGCGATAAGAAGCATAATAAGCCGCAGAAGCCACACCAGCACCACTCACCCCCACACTAATGCGGGCTGCATTCATCATTTGAAACATATAGCGAAGCCCTTGATTCTCCTCGCCGACCAAATAGCCACGGCAATTTCCCTTTTCTCCCATCATCAAGTGAGCCGTTGCATAAGCCAACTGTCCCATCTTGTGAAAGATTCCTGCAGTTTGGACATCATTGTCTTCTAGGCCATCACCTTCGGTGGGACGCTTCTTCGGTACTACAAAAAGCGAAATCCCTTTTGTACCAGCTGGCGCGCCCTCAACCCTAGCCAACATCAAGTGCACGACATTATCTACCTGATCGTGATCTCCAGAGGAGATAAATATTTTTTGCCCTTCGATGAGATAATGCCCTTCTGCAGTCGGAGTGGCTTTAGTAGTAATATCCGTAAGCGAACTTCCTGCTTGGGGCTCGGTCAAGGCCATAGTACCCTGCCAGCGTCCATCAAACATATGGGGCACATAGGTGGCTGAGAGTTCGGCGGAGCCGAACGAATAAATCAAACGTGCTGCACCAGCGGTCAACATAGGATAGCCCACTACGGCATTATTGGCAGACTCAAACAAAAACTCAGCGGCAATCTGTACCATATGCGGCATGTCTAAGCCACCAGCCTCTACCGGAGCAGTAGAAGCAATCCAACCTCCCTCGGCCATTTGGTGCATGATATCCTTAATCTCTGCCGGCACATAGATTTGCCCATCTTTATAGGTACAGCCTTCCCGATCCATCTTCTCGAGATAGGGAAACATATAGGTGTCAGCCAACTGCTTGGCTGCTGATACACTCATTTCGATTGTCTCTTTGTCAAAATCCTGAAAACGAGGATGCTGACTAAGCATATCTGCACCATGCACATCAAACAAGAGGAAAAGTAGGTTTTCCATGCTTGCATATTGAGGAAGGGTATTGATATCGATCGCTTGTGCTTGAGTAGACATATCTATTGGATTAAGGATTTTGTTGGATGAAAGAGATAATCAAAGCAGCTAATTCCGGGCCTTTGTCTTCTTGCAGGAAGTGGCCACCGCCTTGAATGATAGTATGTGGCTGCCCTTGAGCACCCGGGATATTGGCTTGCAGGTATTTTTCACCACCTTTGGTAATAGGGTCTAAATCGCTAAAGGCGGTTAGAAATGGTTTTGTCCATTGTCTTAGCTGCTTCCAGGCTTCAATATTGGCCGGAACGGCAGGATCATCTTCGGTAGTAGGTACCAAAGCTGGAAAAATTCTCGCTCCTGCCTTATAGGTATCGTCGGGAAAAGGAGCATCATAGGCAGCAACTTCCTCCTCTGACAATTTTCTTGCGCTCCCCCCATTGACCACTCTCCCCACATCAAACTTGGGACTGTGCTTGGCAAATTGCTGCCATTGGATAAATGCCTCAGGGGATTTGCCTTTGCCAATCGGCAAAAAAGTATTGGCGGCTACCACTCGCTGGAAACGATCTCCGCGTTCGGCGACCAGCCGTAAACCAATAAGACCACCCCAATCTTGACAAAAAAGAGTGATCCCCTGCAAATCAACGGCCTCCAGCCAAGCGGTCATCCAGTCTACATGCTTTTGATAGCTATAATCGCTTTGCTCTGTTGGCTTATCAGATTTGCCAAATCCCACCAAATCAGGCGCCACGACTCTAAATCCGGCCTCGACCAAAGGCGAAATCATAAAACGATACAAATAAGACCAACTCGGCTCACCGTGCATCAGTAATACAGTTTGAGCTTCGCGAGGGCCTTCATCCACATAATGGATTCGGATACCATCAATCTCAAGATAGTGAGGCGCATAGTCGTAGTCCTTTAGCGCCTGAAATCGTTCGTCGGGGGTTCGCTTTAATTTCATATACACAAAATACTCGGCATGCATAACAAAATCAATTAAAATCAGGACGACTTGAAGAATCTCTACCAAAAACTCCCTGTTTTTGTGTGCCTTCTCGCTTGGTTTTTCCCCTTTTGCCCGATAACTTTGCCCGCAGTTAAATACTCCTCATTTATCCTCAAAATATGAGCATTCTCGTCAATAAGGATTCCAAAATCATTGTTCAAGGCTTTACCGGTAAAGAAGGTAGCTTTCACGCCCAACAGATGATCGAATATGGTTCTCAAGTCGTCGGTGGGGTAACTCCCAACAAAGGCGGTATGGTGCACCTAGATCGTCCTGTTTTTAATACTGCCTATGAAGCAGTGCAAGAAACTGGCGCGAATGTTTCGATCATTTTTGTGCCACCTGCATTTGCAGCTGATGCGATCATGGAAGCGGCTGATGCTGGGGTTGACCTCATCATCACGATCACTGAAGGAATTCCCGTACGAGATATGATTTACGCTAAGCAGTACATCGACGATCGCGGTATCCGTATGATCGGTCCTAACTGTCCTGGTGTTATTACGCCTGGTGAATGCAAATTGGGTATCATGCCTGGTTTTATTCATTCTCCTGGCAAAATCGGTATTGTGAGCCGTTCTGGTACTTTGACTTACGAAGCCGTTGATCAGGTAAGTAAGCAGGGCATGGGCCAGTCTACCTGTGTAGGTATCGGTGGTGATCCGATCATTGGTTCTCCTCACTTAGATATCATCAAGCTATTCAACGAAGATCCGGATACTGAAGGTATCGTGATGATCGGTGAGATTGGTGGTCAAAATGAGGAAATTGCCGCTGAGTGGATCAGAGACAATGTCAAGAAGCCAGTAGTTGGATTTATTGCAGGTCAGACAGCCCCTCCCGGACGTCGTATGGGCCACGCTGGTGCAATCGTAGCGGGTGGTAAAGGTACTGCGGCTGAAAAAATGCGCGTTATGTCTGACTGTGGTATCCACGTCGTTGAATCTCCAGGTGAGATTGGCATTACGATGGCCAAAGCTTTAGCATAAGTACAAAGTATTTAGTAAAAAGCACTTCGTACAGGGACACAGAGTCTAAATACCAAGTACTTAATACTGGCTACTAAAAAAAGCGTTCCGCGAAGCGGGCCTTATAAAACATAAAAAACCGAGAAGTAAGACCATTGAGTCCCGCTTCTCGGTTTTACTTTTGGAGCAACCCTATTTAGGATCTCTGTTCTCGCTTCTCATCTGCCTTTTCATAAGCAGCAAGGATATCTTTTACGAGGCGGTGCCGAACGACATCAGAAGCGCTTAGGCGTACAAAAGCAATGCCCTTGATCCCTTTGAGGATACGCATGCCTTGCACCAAACCAGAACGAACCCGATAGGGCAAGTCTATCTGAGAATCATCTCCTGTAATGATAACGTGAGAGCGTTCGCCCATACGCGTCAAAAACATTTTGAGCTGCATCTCAGTAGCATTTTGGGCCTCATCCATGATTACGTACGCATTGTTTAGCGTCCGGCCACGCATATAGGCTAGCGGTACCACTTCAATGATATTGTTGGCGAGATAATGCTTGAGTTTCTCGCTATGAATCATGTCTTCAAGTCCATCATAAAGCGGTCGTAGATAAGGATCGACCTTATCTTTGAGATCACCGGGAAGGAAACCTAAGCTTTCACCAGCATCGACGGCAGGGCGACAGAGTACGATTTTCTTGACTCTTTTTTCCTTTAACGCTCTCACCGCTAGGGCGACTGCGATATAGGTTTTACCCGTTCCGGCAGGGCCGATAGCAAAGATGA
>JBCAWW010000125.1:0-9666 GCA_038534415.1 Bacteroidota bacterium
CAAAGGCTTTGATTCATTATGTACGCTAAAAAAATATGCAAAGCCTTTCTTACTGGAAAGGCTTTTTTTTAAAGGGATACTTATCAAGAAAAAGGAATTATGTACGAAAACGAAGATACTATAGTGTTTTATGATGGGGCGTTTTGCCGGATCGCTGAGGTCCGGATCAATCCGTTTACCCAATCATTGCACTATGGCAATAGTATCTTTGATGGCATGAGGTCATATGCCACCGAAGAAGGGGCCCAGATCTTCAAAGCAACCGAACACTATCAACGCTTTGCCAAGACGGCCTCTCAAATGCGCTTAAACTTGCCTTATACCCCCGAGGAACTTTGCCAAATTTCTAAACAGCTATTGTCGCTTAACAAACTAGAGGACGCCTATGTGCGGCCTTTATTATTTTCAGCGCCTAATATGAGCCTCAACATGACTAGTGAGTCTCATCTAATGATTGTTCCTTTTAAATGGGGGCTATTGCTCGGAAATAGTCTCGTCAATCTCAAAACTTCCGCCTACCGTCGTCCACATCCAGACACACCTTTGCATGATGCAAAGGTCGGAGGCCTGTATGTCACTGCTGTAATGGCGAGCTCGGAGGCGAGATCCGAAAATTTTCACGACGCACTTCTGCTTGATGTAGATGGCAATGTGGCTTGTGCGAGTGGGGCAAATCTTTTTTATGAAAAAGATGAAGTGCTCTATACCCCTAAGCTAGGCCATATCGTGCCCGGAATTACTCGGGCGGTGGTGATTGAGATGGCCCAAGAAATGGGAGTAGAAGTGGTAGAAAAAACCATTACCCCCGAAGAGCTTGAAGACGTAGACGGGATGTTTCTAGCCGGTACAGCAACCGAAATCGCGGGTGTTTCCACCCTGGACCGTAAGTCTTTTAAGATGCAATGGGAAGATACGATTGGCTTCGTGATCTCACGGCAATATCGCCAACTCGTTACCCTTGTTGACAATGTAAGAGGAACCTTGATCTAAATCTGGATATGAAAAATAGATATAGCCGTAGACTCACCCAAGATGAAACTCAACCCGCTGCGCAGGCAATGCTCTATGGCATTGGTTTGACAGAGGAAGATATGAGTAAGCCTCAGGTAGGGATTGTTTCTACTGGATATGAAGGCAATACCTGCAATATGCACCTCAATGCCTTGGCCGCTCAGGTCAAAAAAGGAGTGCAGGCTGCTGGACCCGTTGGTTTGATCTTTCATACCATAGGAGTGAGCGATGGTATCTCAATGGGGACAGAAGGTATGCGTTTTTCTTTACCCTCTCGCGATTTGATTGCGGACTCTATTGAAACTGTCGTCAACGCTCAGTGGTACGATGGGGTCGTTGCAGTAGTAGGTTGCGATAAAAATATGCCCGGTGCGATGCTCGCTATGGGACGCCTCAACCGCCCTGCTATCTTGGTATATGGTGGTACCATTGCTTCTGGTAAGTATAAAGATAGAGTGCTCAATATCGTCTCAGCCTTCGAAGCCCTTGGCGAAAAAGTTGCTGGGCAACTCAGTGAAGACGATTTCAAAGGGATTGTCAAGAATGCCTGCCCGGGCGCTGGCGCTTGTGGGGGGATGTATACCGCCAATACCATGGCTTCCGCTATTGAAGCAATGGGCATGAGTTTGCCTTATAGTGCTTCTAATCCTGCCATGAGTGCAGATAAGAAGCTAGAATGCTCCAAAGTAGGAGATGCAATGGAAGCATTGCTTGAAAAAAATCTCCTCCCTCGCGATATCATGACCAAAAAGGCTTTTGAAAATGCCTTGACCGTACTGACTGTTCTAGGAGGTTCTACCAATGCGGTATTACACTTGCTTGCGATGGCACGCTCTGTGGATGTTGATTTGACGCTAGATGATTTTCAGCGGATCGCCGACAAAACGCCCTTATTAGCTGACCTTAAACCAAGTGGAAAATACCTCATGGAAGATCTCCATGTTATCGGTGGCATTCCTGCTGTCATGAAGCTTCTACTTGAAAACGGCTATTTACATGGTGACTGCATGACGGTAACCGGTAAAACGGTGGCAGAAAATATCAAAGATCTACCGGGTTTAGCCGAAGGTCAACAAATTATCTATCCCTTTGATAAACCCATCAAAGAAACGGGCCACCTTCAAATCTTATATGGCAATCTCGCAGAAGAAGGTTCCGTAGCCAAAATCACGGGCAAAGAAGGACTAAAGTTCACCGGTACGGCCAAAGTCTATGAAGGTGAGTTTGCCGCCAATGACGCCATTGTGGCGGGAGAAATCTCGGCGGGAGATGTGGTAGTGATTCGGGGCGAAGGCCCTAAAGGTGGTCC
The DNA here is from genome assembly GCA_038534415.1 of Bacteroidota bacterium. Classification (GTDB taxonomy): domain Bacteria; phylum Bacteroidota; class Bacteroidia; order J057; family J057; genus JBCAWW01. The sequence continues at coordinate 2,321 of JBCAWW010000125.1, forward strand.
CGGCATGCCCGAAATGCTCAAGCCCACGGGCGCAATCATGGGAGCCGGTCTTGGAGGCCAAGTCGCACTGATCACAGATGGTCGTTTTTCAGGTGGTACTCACGGCTTCGTGGTGGGGCATATTACCCCTGAAGCCGCAGTAGGAGGCTTGATTGGATTGCTCAAGGACGGAGACAAAATCACCATTGACGCGGAAAGCAATCGCATCGTAGCAGATCTGAGCAAGGAGGAAATTGCAGCAAGAAAGGCTGCTTGGGTTGAACCCGAACCACGCATCAAAAGAGGCGTGCTCTACAAATATCGCAATAGTGTTGCTTCAGCTTCTAAAGGCTGTGTAACCGACGAATAAATTAGCAATAGGATTGAAATCATACGCTGAGTTTAGGACGAACATATAACCGACTCTCAATGGCAACTTTAACACAGGCCCAGCAAAAAGCAGTGGCCAAAACTGGCAAAAAGGTGAGTGGCGCTGAAGCCATCATTCTCTCCTTATTAGCCGAAGGGGTGGATACCATGTTTGGGTATCCTGGCGGAGCAATTATGCCCGTTTATGACGCCCTGTATCACTATCAAGAACAACTAAAGCATTACTTAGTGCGGCACGAACAAGGTGCCTCCCACGCAGCTCAAGGCTACGCCCGAGTGAGTAATCAGACTGGTGTCTGCCTCGTTACCTCGGGGCCAGGTGCCACTAATCTGCTGACCGGCATTGCAGATGCTATGGTAGATTCTACCCCTATGGTCTGTATTTGTGGTCAGGTACCCAAAAGGCTGCTTGGCTCAGATGCTTTCCAAGAGACTGATGTCATTGGGGTGAGTATGTCCATTTCAAAATGGAACTATCAAATTACCAAGGCAGAAGAAATTCCTTGGGTGATCGCCAAAGCCTTTTATATCGCCAACAACGGCCGTCCAGGTCCTGTAGTGATTGATCTTTGCAAGAACGCTCAGTTTGAAGAGATTGAATTTTCTTATGAGCCTTGCACGCATATCAGAAGCTACCAGCCTTACCCTGCGCCCGAGGTGCCAGAATTAGTAGCTGCAGCCAAACTGATCAATGAGGCCAAAAAACCTTATGTCCTGCTTGGACATGGGGTGTTGATTTCTGAGGCTCAGGCTGAGTTCAAAGCTTTTGTCGAGAAGTCGGGTATCCCTTTTGGCAGTACGCTACAAGGCTTGTCGGCAATGCCTACGGATCACCCGCTACATACGGGTATGCTGGGTATGCATGGCAATTACGGCCCCAATATCAAGACCAATGAGTGCGATGTGCTCATTGCTATCGGTATGCGTTTTGACGACCGGGTAACCGGCGATCTCAATCGTTATGCGAAGCAGGCCAAGGTCGTACATATTGAAATCGATCCTTCAGAAATCGATAAAAATGTAAAGGCAGACGTTCCACTAGTGGGAGACGCAAAAGCTACTCTCAAAGCTTTGCTACCGATGATCGAAGCCAAGTCTTATCCAGAGTGGATGGCCGAATTTGAGGCCTGCGCAAAAATGGAATATGAAAAGGTCATCAAAGGAGACCTAGCCCCCAATACGCCTAAAATTCATATGGCAGAGGTGGTCAATATGCTCTCAGAAAAGACTGAAGGCAAAGCAGTAGTGGTAACTGATGTAGGACAGCATCAAATGGTGGCCGCTCGCTATTACAAATACACTGATACTGACGCTTGGGTTTCCTCAGGGGGGCTCGGTACGATGGGCTTTGCATTACCGGCTGCTTTTGGGGCTAAGCTGGCTGCACCAGAACGCGAAGTCTTGGCCATCATCGGCGACGGAGCTTTTCAGATGACGATTCAAGAACTTGGCTGTCTCTTTCAAAACAATACCGCCGTCAAGGTGATCGTCCTCAACAATAACTTTTTGGGGATGGTAAGACAGTGGCAGGAGCTATTTTTTGATCGCCGTTATTCTTTTACTGAGTTGGTCAATCCTGATTTTGTTACGATCAGTAAGGGCTTTGGGATTGAGGCAGTCCGCGTCGCGGAACGTGAAAATCTAGCTGATGAAATCGACAAAATGCTAGCCTTTGACGGGCCTTATTTTCTCGAAGTTGTCGTCGAACAAGAATCCAATGTTTTCCCTATGGTTCCTAGCGGCGCCAGTATCTCAGAAATAAAACTAGAACCCTAATGGAAATCCAGTCATATACCTTGTCCATATTTACCGAAAATCAAATCGGTTTATTGCACCGGATCACTACGGTTTTTACAAGGAGACATATCAATATCGAAAGCCTAACGACCTCGGAGTCAGAGGTAGAAGGTATTTATCGCTTTATCATCGTGATCAATGCTACTGAAGCCAACGCTAAGAAGTTGATCAAGCAAATTGAAAAAAACATCGGCGTGATTAAGGCCTATCTGCTGCGCGAAGACGAAATCGTGCAGCAGGAATTGGCCCTCTACAAAGTGGCTACCGATAATCTTGCTGGAGGGACCTTCGAGCAAGTGATACGCGACAACCACGCTCATGTACTGCAAATCGAACCTGATTACATCATGATCGAGAAAACGGGTTTGCCTAGCCAAACTCGTACCCTATTGGATGCTTTAAAACCTTTTGGCGTCATGGGATTCTCTCGCTCTGGTATCATTGCAATTTCTAAAAAACCGCTTTACCTCCGCTCTTATTTAGAGGCGGCAGAAAGGGGCGAAACTCGTATCAGCCAAAATGGAACATCTCACTAGCTGATGCACATACTCTCGAATGCTTATTACCTATAATTCAATCAAAATTTGTCATGGCATTAATCAATTTTGGCGGCGTAGAAGAAACCGTCGTAACCCGTGAAGAAGTATCTCTCGAAAAGGCTCGGGAAACGCTAAAAGGCGAAACCTTAGCCGCTCTTGGATATGGTGTTCAGGGACCTGCGCAGGCCCTAAACCTGCGCGACAACGGTTTCAATGTGATCGTTGGACAACGTAAAAACTCTCCTACTTGGGACAAAGCTGTTGCGGATGGCTGGGTTCCGGGAGAAACTTTGTTCGATCTCGAAACTGCTGCCGAGAAAGGAACCATCCTGATGAATCTACTTTCAGATGCTGGTCAGATCGCCACTTGGCCGATGATCGAAAAGCACCTGACACCAGGCAAAAGCCTGTTTTTCTCACACGGCTTTGGCTTGACCTACAACGATACTACTGGTATCCAACCACCAGAAGGCGTGGATGTATTTCTCGTAGCGCCTAAAGGTTCGGGTACCTCTGTACGTCGTCTTTTCCAGCAGGGAAAAGGGATCAATTCTAGCTTCGCAGTTCACCAAGATGCTACTGGCAATGCGCGTGAAAAAGCGGTTGCTATGGGAATTGGTGTGGGCTCTGGTTTTCTCTTTGAAACTACTTTCAAAAAGGAAGTGTTTTCTGACCTTACCGGTGAACGCGGTGTCCTAATGGGTGCATTGGCAGGCGTGATGGAAGCGCAGTATAATTTGCTTCGCAAACGCGGCCACTCTCCATCTGAGGCTTTCAATGAAACCGTAGAAGAACTTACTCAGTCCTTGATGCCACTAGTGGCTGAAAATGGAATGGATTGGATGTACGCCAATTGCTCTACCACGGCCCAAAGAGGTGCTTTGGATTGGAGATTAAAGTTCCGCGACGCGGTAGCCCCAGTATTTGAGGAGCTATATGACAGCGTCGCCTCCGGCAATGAAGCCAATATCACTATCGAAGCCAATAGCAAAGATGATTATCGCGAAAAACTTGGCGAAGAGCTGCGTGAGATCCGCGAATCTGAAATGTGGCAAGCTGGCGCCATGGTACGTAAACTGCGCCCATAACCTAAGTACATAGATAAAAGTATTTAGTATTCAGACTTTTATTCTTTCTACTAAATACTCTACTCTTTTTACTTTTTACTTAACAATATGATCAGCGAATCTGTAGGAATGCTACCGCTAGCCCGTATCATGGAGGCTAATCAACGCCTCAAAGGGGTAGTGGAACCCACTCCGCTTCAGAAAAATCTGAATCTGTCTGATATATACGATTGTGAGGTTCTCCTAAAACGGGAGGACCTCCAAGTCGTACGTTCCTACAAAATCCGAGGGGCCTACAACCGCATGGCTCAACTGGATCAAGCCGATCGTACTAAGGGTATCGTTTGTGCCAGTGCTGGTAATCATGCCCAAGGCGTAGCTTTGTCTTGCTATAAATTGGGGATTGAGGGCAAGATTTATATGCCCAGCACCACTCCGCGCCAAAAGGTCCGTAAAGTGAAGTTGTTTGGCAAGGACAAAGTCGAAGTATTGCTCGTGGGTGATACCTTTGACGACGCCTATGCCGCCGCTATCCAAGACAGCCAAGAAAGTGGAGCCGTCTTTGTTCATCCTTTCAACGATCCTTTGGTGATGGCTGGTCAAGGTACCGTCGGCATGGAGATTCTCGATCAAGTGCATCAAGGCATAGATTATGTCTTTTTGGGTATTGGTGGTGGGGGGTTGGCTTCGGGCCTCGGTAGCTATATCAAGCAGTTGAGCCCTAGTACCAAGATTATTGGTGTTGAGCCAAGCGGAGCTCCTGCAATGAAGCGTTCTTTGGAAAAGGGAGAAATCATCACCTTAGATGAAATCGACAAATTTGTGGATGGCGCTGCTGTCAAAAGAGTAGGAGAGGAGACCTTTCAGATTTGCCGAGAAGTGTTGGACGATACTGTTGTCGTTCCTGAAGGAAAAATCTGTACCACTATCCTCCATCTTTACGATGAAGAGGCAATCGTGGTCGAGCCTGCGGGAGCCTTGGCGATTGCAGCCTTGGACCAATTTAAGGAAGAAATTAAAGGCAAAAGAGTCGTTTGTGTGGTCAGTGGTGGCAATAATGACATCACGCGTATGGAGGAGATCAAAGAACGTTCCCTCCTCTATGAAGGCTTGAAGTATTACTTTTTGATCCGTTTTCCCCAGCGCGCAGGAGCTCTTATTGAGTTCTTATCCAAGGTCTTAGGGCCTACGGATGATATCACACATTTCGAATATTCGAAAAAAAATAACCGCAATAGCGGACCCGCCTTAGTCGGTATCGAGCTAGAAAATGCAGAAGATTACACAAGATTAATTGCAAAAATGGAAGCACATAAGGTTAACTTCCAGTTGGTTAATGATAACCATATGTTATTTAACTACTTGATATGATGCAACGAATTCTTGCTTTCGCATTTTTGCTTTCTCTCAGCGGAACCGCCCTTTTTGCGCAGGATTCCCTCAATATGTACCAGATATTTCATTGGGAAGACCCGAGTATCCCGCCTGCGGTCTTTGTCAATAACCCCTACAATGAGATTTGGGGTTGGTACGATAGCACCAACCAAAGAGAATATGCTATTATCGGTTCCTCGATAGGGACTCACTTTTTTGACATCACCGATGAGTCCAATGTGCAGCAGGTAGACTATGTCGCAGGGAGAGAGGATCGCATGATCCATCGGGATTACAAAAACAAAGGACACTATTTGTATGCTGTTGCCGATGAATTTGCCAGTAGCCTACAAATCTTTGATATGTCCAGCTTGCCAGATAGCGTAAGTTTGGTTTATGACAGTGATTCTCTCTTTCAAGTATCCCACAATGTTTGGGTAGAAGGAGATCGCCTTTATGTCTGTATTCCCGGCATTTGGGGTTTTAATCGTACTGCTGGCTTTGGCGTATATGATATTTCAGATCCCGTCAACCCTGTGGAAATTGCCTTGTACAATGACTACGGCAATATCCACGATATCTATTCTCGCAACGATACCGTCTTTCTCAATGCCGAGACGAGTCTTTTTGTCTTGGATATGAAAGATCCTTTGGCGCCGGTGACCATTGCCAATTTGGTGAGCTATCCTTTCCAAGGTTACAACCATAGTGGCTGGGCTTCAGAAGATGGCCGCTATTATGTGATGGCTGACGAAACTTGGGGGATGCCTTTGAAACTACTCGATTTCAATGATTACTCAGACCCTGTGATTAGCTCCTATATGTTTCCTTCGATGGATTTTGCCAATCGCGACTCCAATGCGATTGCCCATAATCCGATCATCAAAGGCGACTTTGTGTATAGCAGCTATTACTACAATGGCGTTTATATATTCGATATTTCAGATCCTCAATTCCCACAGGTAGTAGGCTTTTATGATACTTATCCTGACCCCAATGATCAGGAGTACAAAGGCGTTTGGGGGGTATATCCCTTTTTGCCGAGTGGCCGCATTTTGGTTTCGGATATGCAGACAGGACTTTATGTCTTTGGCTATACCGGCCCTTTTCAGACGAGTGTGGAGCCGGAGTACAGCTTGTCGCTGAACGCTTATCCTAATCCGATGGACGATCGCCTAACCCTAGAGGCAGTAGAGCCGATTGCCGATTGGGAACTCCGCCTATTTGATGAGTTGGGGAGAAGCGTTCTGGTACAGAAAGGTAAAAATCCTCGCCAATCATGGGAACTTGACCTAAAGCAATTATCTTTGCCCCCTGGATATTATACCCTAAATATGCAATCCAAACAGAAGCATTTTTACACGAAGATTATTAAACGGCCCTAAGCCGCGCTTCTGTTTGCTTTACCTCAATTAATTTTTACAAAAACATGTTGGTAATGAAGTTCGGAGGCGCATCAGTCAAAGATGCCGCCGCCATCCGTAATGTCGCAGCAATTATTACTCAGTACCAAGAACAGGCACTGTTGGTAGTGATTTCTGCTATGGACAAAACCACTAATCATCTTGAAAGCCTCGCCTATCTTGCCCGTGATGGGAAGGAGACCGAGGTCAAAGAACAGTTTGCGAAAATTAAACGTTTTCACCTCAAGATCGTGGCAGATCTCTTTGGTGATAAACAGGCAGAGGTAAAATCAAAGGTTGAGGCATTCTTAGAAAAATCGTCTATGCTACGAGCACTAGAAACCATGGGCCTCCGCTATGCTAGCTCGTTCTATTACTAATACAGTACCAACTGCGCCAGGTGAAAACCGCGTTGCATTGTACGGTTTAGATTGGATAAGAGAACAAATAAACAGTTAAACCATCTCAGCCCGTAGGGTGAGCCCATTTTTTACGCAGAAAAGCGTTCTAGAAACAGGATAGCAAAATGCGGTAGGGCCGCCCGCGCATCACTCCTCACGTCAACGGTAAAGATTTCGACGATAGGTAAAGGTGCCAGTCTCTTTATTGAGGATAAGGCGTTCACGATTAAGGGGAAAATTGGAATTATCAAAGCCAAATTCAAAGTAGCTATCGGTGTCAGCCATCAGGATGATTTTTACGCTGCGGTACATACCATTCAAGATGTCCTCGGCTATGGAGTAAGCTTCAGCCGAGCTGGTAATACGGCCAATACCTTGCCAATAAGTCCATTGCCG
>JBCAWW010000126.1:0-9616 GCA_038534415.1 Bacteroidota bacterium
CTCGAATATCATCATCGTTTAGAGTAAATGAGTATTCACCAGATTGATTAATTGTGTAATGAACTCTCATTTTCCGAGAAAAAGTGTTCTTAATGTTCTCTCCTTCTGTCATATAGATTGAACCTTCTCCATTCACAGCAGAGACAAACTCATCCGCCGTATTTACCCAATTATCTGTATACGTAATCACAGAACCGGCTATTCGATTAAAAGATTCTGCGTCGTTAATTTCCTTTGCAATGAATGGTTGCCAGTCGGCATCATTATCAACCTCTTCTCCAAGTCCTGCTAATTTAGTTATTGGAGCTTCGGTCATTTCATGTACAAGGACTTTTGCAATCTTCCCAAGATCTCTTCTTATCAGATAGTAAATACTTTCTGCACCTTCAAGTTCAACATGAGCAATAACCATATTCTCACTAAAGGCATAAGGACTATTCCAAGGAAAATGTGGCGCTAATGGGTCAATACTCAGAAATCTACCAATCCTTGGATCATGAATACGATACTTATAGCTGACAGCTCCGCCATAGTATTCTCTATCTTGCTCTTGGCCTTGGAAACCATATCGGTATTCATTACCAACACTCCAATCTCTACCTGGCATCTTCATGCCGAAGGCATAATAGTCATGCGTCGAACTAATATCCGCAGCGAAGTAATAACCAGCGCTCAAGCCAGCATCCTCGACTTGAAGCTTACGATCAGAGATGACCGCCATCACATTGCCACGATGTTCGGAGAGTTCATAATACTTCGCTCCACGCCAGAAGGAAAGTCCTTGATCAAGCGGTGCCGCAGTTGGAGTATTGAGCACCAAGCCATTTTTAGAACCAAAACGTCCTGTGCTAGCGTTGAGTCCACCACTGGTGAAGTCAAGACTTTTCAACTCCTCCTTCGCTTCTTGCAAACCAAGGCGTGCAGAACCGTAGAGATGATGCTCATTGAGGACAAAAGTCTCTGTATAATCATCACCTACTCCTGTCGGCGCTTCATAAAGCTTCACATTACGGAAGAAGACTGGATTGGCTGGACCAGAGGATCCGTCGATATTCATAAAGATCAGATACTTATCGTCCTGTCCATTGCTGCCGCTGGCAACAACCTTGAGGCGATACCTTTTCCAAGTGCCCGGAGGATCATAACTTTCATAGCCAGCCCAAGAGGAAGTCACGGCTTCATTGTTAGGATTGCTACCATTGAGCAAAAAGTGCTTTGTCCAATTCATCCAGGCCGCTTTCTGCATACCGATGGATTGAATTTCGCCTGCTTCGGTAGTCAAAAACTCAAACTCTACATAGGTCTTATTGGTAACATTATAGTTGATCTCATAGGCTTTACGAGCTCCCTTACTGAGTTTGATGGTCTTGCCATCACTGAGAATCGTTACCGTACCCTGATCTCCCGCATAGGGATCAAAGTTATCCTCGACAAAGTTGATAGATTCCGTATTGGCCGAGACTTGTAAGCAATAGTCTCGCTCATAAGTAGCCATCATATTGCCTTGGGCATCGCGCTGGTAATAGGTGTACTTCCAAGTGGCTTCATCACTAGGGTCTGGCTTCACGATCTTGAAGATTCGATTGCCAGCAGGTCCGTAACCAAATTCAAGGTCAGGCTTATCACTAGTGGTCTCACGTTCGATGGTCCGGATTTTCCCCGCAACAGTCCAAGTAATATTCTCTATTTCTTCTTCTGCATCGCTAATCAAATTACCGATCGCATCGTAGCTATAGTTCGCTGGATTGATACCATCCACAGGGCTAGAGACAAAACCTTGATCCTGATTATCAACATCTAGCGCATAAAAATCTTTATAGGCAGGATTATCTTTGACATAGGCCAGCTGATTGGTCGGACGGCCTTGAGCATCTTGGTAGTAAACGTACTCCAGATCATCCATCGCTTGGTTACCGCTACTGGCAATACCATTGCGATTTAGGGTCTTGATGTTGCCATCGGCATCATAAGTCAAGGCTGTCTGATAATCTCCATTGGAAGCAAAGCCTGTCCAATCATTGCTCAGAGTCGCTGGAGCTTGATAAGCCGTTTGTTCCTTCAGATGATGAAGCTGGTTATAGCGATAGGCCGTAAATTGTGGATTAGCAGTCCCATCTGGATTTTGCAAAGTAGTAGCCAAATGGCTGATGTTGCCATTGTGCAACTCGATGAAATTACCATTGCTGTAATGAGCATTAACGTTCGCCAAAGGCTCATTCCCGTTTGCAGTCAAGCTTGCATTCGCAATCGCCTGATAGTCATCTTGGAAATAACCAATGCTAAAGCCAAAGGCATCACGGGCAAAGTTTTGATGTAAATTGCCAGCAGCAGCGAGATTGTCTTTCCCCATATCATGATTGGGATCAAGCAGATTGCTATTGATTGCTTTGAGCAAACTTTGGATGGTATAGGTATAATCCGTCCCCTGAACTTGTTCTTGTCCGAGTTCTACTCTTGCGAGCAGTCCGTGTTTGTAATACTCATAGCGGGCGTCTTGGTCCCAAATCTGACCATCTCTACTGGTGTACACCTGCTTGACACGGTTATCCGCATCATAGACGTATCGATGGTAAAAAGCATCGGCTTCACCTGCTTGATAATGCACTTCATTGACATTACCTGTCAACAGATCATACTTATAGTGCAGATGATAGTACTGCTGACCGAGATCCGCTAGATGCGGAATTTCGGTGATGATGTCTTTGACATTACCGTGAATATCATAGCTATAATGCACCGCATTGTCGCGGAAAGCATCATGACCATCGATATAATGAATACTCGCTACCCGACCTCGTAATTCATCTTGGGTCCCTCCGGGGAATAATGCACTTGCTAAAGGATCAGCTTCATCATAGGTCGTCTTTGTTACTTCAAAGCGATTATTGCTACCGCCATTGATGGTAGTCCAAATCGCATCATATTGTACTTTGGTCAAGAGGCTACCATTATTGTCAAAGGCAGTGGTCAAAGAGTTGCTATTGAGCGATTGATCATAGACGACTTCTCCTCCTTCTACAGTACGACCGAGCTCATCATAAACGACATAGGAATAGTGATTAGGAAACTGAGTTTCATCCTGTGAAAAGGCGATTCGACCCAAATCATCATACCACATCTTTTTCTCGCCTCCGTCTGGTGTATGTTGCCATACCAGCTGTCCGAGGGAGTTGTAGGTGTACTGCGTCTGTTTTTTATGATTGCCCGTTCCGTCAAGGACGACCCCCGCAGGAGGCACTGTCTGTACAACTTGACCACTACGGTCGCGATAGTAAAGGGTATAGTGATACTGGTTGAAAGGATAGGTCACCTCAAAGGTCTCACTAAACTGAGTCGTAGGATCTAAACAACGCTGCTTATAAGCCTCTACAAAAGCGGCTTTTTGCTCTTCGATATAGTTTTCATACGCAATCTGAGCATGATGAGTGGCAAGCGAAACTTGATACTCATAGCATGGATCTTCATAAGGCACTTGAATAAAGAGTGGCTCATTGCAAAGCGGTGGCACATCCAATGCACAAGCATTGAGACAAGGATTACTAGCCGTAATGTTGACGCTCCCCCCACTAGCAGTCGGTGCGTTGAAGCTAAAGTCGTCGTTATTATTTGGATCAAGGCTCCCCAACAGTCCAGCCGCTTGGCCTGGTAGGTTAGAGAAGTGTACTCCCGGAGTAGCAGGCATGTCAAAGGTCAAAACACAGTTGGTACTACATGCATCATGTACTCTGAGATAGAGTCTTTCTCCACATTCAGGTGTGATCGTAGGATTGCTCGCACCATTAAGGCTAATAGCAGGACTACTACTACCCAGACTAGGGATCACAATGTTCATCGTACCCGTAATGTCGGCCGGTACCATCGTAAGCTGCCCAAAGAGTAGTTCTTCATCCATCTGGCCACAAACCCCTTCTAGCTCACCATTGCCTTGATCTAAGAGATTGTCAAGTCTATCGTCTTGGAGCAGATAGAGGGTATTTCCGCTTCCCGGAACGATCTGTGACTGAGCGAGATTTGGTACTGTAAAGCGCTTGGCCCAATGCAAGGAATTTTTGAACTCAGGAGAGGTTTGCGAGCGTAATTTGAAAGCGAGCGCTTCCCCATTATTACTGCCGCCTTCGGCTATACCCGATACGATCCAAGCATTATCCGCAGTCGCACTGACATGCGTCGGTTCAAAATAACCACCAACCGCGAGATAAAGCTCCTCTTGCTGGATGAGATTGCCTCCAGTACTAAAGCGTAAGAGACGAGTCCGTGGACTGGCTAGCTCTTGATCGCGTACCACGATCCCCAAACTACCGCTAGAGAGTCCGGTCAGATTCAAGACATTGCTTTCGCAATAGAGTTTGATCCCACTTAGTTCTCTGGTCCAAGACTCGGTACCATTGTGGTCAAAACGCATAATGGTAAGACCGTCTCCGTCGATATCGCCTGTTTCGGACATACCACCAAGATAAAAGCCGCCATTGTCCGCGAGGGCTAAATGGTTGACGTTCGGCTTAGCCGCCACATAATCATACCAATTATCGCCTAAGTTTTCTACCTGACGCGCCCAGTTAAAACTACCATCAGGTTTCACATTTATGACCAGCGTACTTACATGCCAATCATTAGAAGCTTCGCCATCGGCATAAGCTACCAATATTTCACCACCGTATTGCTCGACCATACCGAGACTATACTGCGGATAGTGCCCAGATTCATTGAAATAGCGATTCCAAAGGATGCCACCATTAGGATCAATTTTGATCAGCGCATACTTTTTATTGCCATTGTTCAATGCGACGATCCCTCCAAGTAGGAAGTTACCGTCCTTGAGGCCAAGCAGACGCACACTACTGATGTCCATTTGCCCAGTACTGGCGAGATCAAGCGTTTTGGCCCAGCCCCAAGTATCATCGGTATGACGATAGGCTAGCAATAGATCATTTCCGCCATTATCAGCCGCTATCAACCAGCTATTGTTTTGGGTAGAGGCGGCTAGTTGCCGAACGCTTGCATTGAAGGTGCGCGCAAAGAGCACCAAAGCGTCTGTCTCAGGGCCGCAGCTTAACGGATCTTCGTCATAGAGGAAGGATCCCAAATTGGGATTGCCGGAGATATCTACCCCTTGACCCGTCAACTGACCGGCTTGCATTTGGCTATTGAGTAAGTCCAAGAGTTGCTGCAAACGATCAGTAGGAGAGCAAGTGGTATTGGCTTGCGCTTCTTCACACTGCTCAATGTACTCTACATACTGAGGGTAAGAGAGACTAAAACCAAACTGAGCGTTCATCAAAGATGCCATAATCTCAAAACCATTGGCTTGGCCAAGTAGGCTTGATTCGTAGGTATTCCAGACGGTTTGTACCTGCTCACAAGTGCGGCAGTCTGAACAAGCGATTTCCGCAGGAATGGGAATTTCTTTTTCAGCCAAGATGAGGTTGATCGCATCATCCCAATAATTGTTGCCTTGTGGCCAAGCCTGATCATAAAACTCTGCCCAGGTTGCCTCACAATCACAGGACAAAGCATCAAAATTGGGAAGTACAACGCCATATTCTGCAGCGAAATAGTTTACGACTCCTTTATATTCGTCTTGCTCAGCTTGAGTCAGACTTGCATAAGTCGCTTTAGCTGTCAAGATTTGATCACAAGCACAAGCGTCCAGCATAGGGAAAGTCGAAGCCGCGGCAGAGAGAGAAACGTTCGCCGGAGGCGGCATATTGATGAGGAAAATGTTGCACTCCGTGTCAAAACCACCACTTAGGACATCTGAAGAAATATTGAAATGATCCAATACTTCAGTAAAGCTGGAATAAGAACCAGTGAGATAGGTAGCATTGCTCAATTGTATTGGGTTCGGACTACTCTGAGAACCTAAAGGAAACTCTCCGCCACAACCACCAGCACAGATCAGTTCAAAAGCATCCAGTACTTCGGTGATTTCGCTGGAGCTAAGCTTGGCCGCGGGAGAGCCGTCATCACAACCTTGTAACTCTTGTAGCCAATAATCACGATAGCTCGCACAAGTAGCAGCACACTCGGTATCGCTGATATCGGTTCCATCGTCTTGGATCAAAATATCAGAGACTTCATCATAATCATCTAAATCAATCCCCATATCACTATTGCTGGGATATCGATTGACCTTGCCTGCTGGAATCTCAACGCCATAGCAATTCTCGCTTTGCTTTTGAGCTTCTATCAACTGCATCTTAAGAGAGCGATAAAAGGTCTGATATAACTGCCACAAAGCATCCATATCACAGTCTTCGTCCATGATATTGCCTGTTCCTAACTGACTGAGATACTGAATGCAATCATCCATACTTTGCTTATCCTCGGCCTCAGGGCAGGTAACTAGAATCCAGGCCGTTTCCCATGCGGTATAATAGCCAGAGAATATTCCTCCTAAAATCCCTTCGCGCTTGAGAAATTTTTCAAGCAGGTCCTCCATATCATCCACCAGATTGGGATTCGCTTGGAAATAAGGATCTGCACCCATCAGGTCAATTTCAACTACAGACCCGATCGTCAGAATATCTGCTCCGGTATTTTCCAGATCAAATACCTCGACATCTTCGATGGTCAACAAATCAGAAACTGCCGCATCCCAATCCAAATAGGATTGATTGTTGACACACCACTCATACATGCAATAGTTAGGGTGCAATTTTACCAATACCTCAGCCCATGAGTCATCCCAATAGAAGATAAATTCCTCTGGAGTCAGCTGGTCGGGAGTCTTCCAGACTGGATTGTTGGGGTCATTGCCTACATCTACTTGAATCGTATTTCCACTAGCATCTTGCCAGATGAGATTGGAGTTTTGATAAGTTAATTCGCCATTCCAACTGGTGTAACTTGAGTTGCCACCCCCGACATTTATATCATCAAGATCATTGCCCTGATCATTGAGGATAGAGTAAGAAAGCGGATTATTACCATCTCCTTCATCGGGAAAGCTGATATCACCCGTAACCGGATCTTGCTCAAATAGCATATACTGCCCTCTCGGACTCACATCACTCAGCATCATGGCATAGAGACTCTCACAAGAACTTTGATCTTGACATTCGCTAACGCAAGTCTCTAAGGCTTCTGCATGACTAATCCCTCCGTGATCGGCAGCCACCCAATCTTCTTCTGGGCCTAGCTTCATCAAACACTCGATATCACATGCTGACAGGCCACAGCCTTCCACATCGATTTCATTGATGTATTTGTCTTTGAAGAAGCTAAGATCAGGAAGGCAAGCCTGCGCTAAATAATTTGCTTGGTAGAGCTCCATACTAGGCTGATGGATTTCCAGTTTTTTAACAATCTGGAAAGCCCCGACTTTGAGTGGGAGCGTGGTAAAAGTCATATCGAAACTAGCGAGACTGGCACAAGCATCATCGATGCTCGCAAAGGGACCGATGGTTTGCTCAAAGGTGCCGCCTACTAATTGCTCTTTTTGACAATCATCCAAAACGCTCAGCGTCAACTGATAGACACAGTCATAGCAAAAGTCGGGAGTGGTGTTTTGGGTAGGCTCAATCACAACAGGGCCTCCAGGCTCACCATTGATTCCGGCTTCACATTCAAAACCCAAAGCGGCGCCACTTAAAGCGTAATGCAAAGTCAAGACGGCATCTGGGGTAGAAACAAAATGCTCATAGACTAGCTCATTACTATTGGGAGTCTGTTTGCCGTTTTTGGCGGGGTCAGACAAATCTACTGTAAGATTGTAGCCACCCGTATTGCTGTCCAAAGCATCGAGATTATCGGGACTATCACCTGCAAGAGCACTCGCCACCGTGCGGCCTGCGGCATCTACATAGGTGATACTAACCTGCCCGTTGGGATCAACGACAGCATTTTTACGGTAATGAGCCGCTTCCCCTACTTCATCGCCAAAAATTAGATCGAGTTCCTCCTGCGGAGGATCGGCATAAACCATTTGGGTTTCATGTCCAGAACCGAGTTGATGATCTGGTCCCACCCCACTTTGGCGGCTAATACGATTTGTATTATCGGAAGTGTATTCTACTTGCGAATAAGGAAAGCCCTCCGCATCTGGCACAAAGGCTTGCGCTCCATCCTTATCCGGATTGTCGGGAGAGTGATATTGGCTTGCACCCGCAAAATGATTAGGATTAACAGGGTCTTTACTTTCCAAGACGGGAGCGGCTTCTACTTCGCATTCGAGTTCACCCGTCGTTGGATTGACCAGATTTTGGTCAAAGTCTTTCCAATAAGCAGGCCGGAAAGTAACGATACCATTGACATCTGTCTCCTGAACTAGGTTTTGTTTAGGAAAATATTTGAGTTGATTTTCAGGTACAGGAGCTGGCAAAACCTGAATCGCGGGACGCCCCTGAGCATCATAGATATTTTCTTGAACGATCGCATTTTCGTCAGAATTACTTAAAGTAACCGATTGACGCCCCATCAATAAATCGTCGTGATAAGAGGTCGCCTCTTTTTTTAGATGAGCTTTTGCACCTGTAGCAAAACTGGCATTATATCGCCATGTCAGATCAGCCTCATGATTTTGGATATTATGATAATAAGGTGGTGTGCCGCCTGAACTTAAATTTAAAGCAACAATATCCCCTTCAGATTCTATCGACCAACGGCCTTCTTGACGCTGTACAGGATTGAGCACATCACGCCCCACAGCCCTTACTCGCACAATCAAAAAACCGTGGTCAAAGACATTACTCATCTTATAATGCGTCTCCTCTCCTACCAAATTGACGCGGGTAGCAGATTCCTCAAAGTCATACACTAGCTCGTTAAACTTACTAAGCGGATAATAATGTTGAGAAGCGTTCTGAGGATCAGCATAATAATCATCTACAAATACCCACTCTACATCATAGCCGGTTGCGCCATCGATGGGCGTCCATTCTACATCCAAAAAGCCAGGATCGCTATGAGGAACTACCGTTACTGTTTGAATCTGATCTGAGCGATTAAAATTCCAGATCCGATTGATGGATATCTCAGACTCAAGCAAAAGATAATCGGGTACTACATTATTGGTATTGGCATTGGGGACATCAACTCCATCAATCTTTAGAGAAGCCACATTGATCTCCACATAATAGCCATCGTTAAAGACAGTGTAACTCTTCGCCTCAAAGCGAGTCCCGCTCTGAGGATTGTAGTTGATGGTGAGCGTTCGCGTAAAGCTAGTTGCTGCTCCGTTGAAGTCTAAAGCATTGATATCCAATACTATTTCAGCGGTATAGGCCTCGGTTGGTTGCTTTACATTGAGGTCTGTACTGAAGATGATTCGGTTCTCACAGCTGATATTGCTAAAGGGCAAGGGCGCTGGAGTGCCCCACTCATAATCTTTGATGATATGAGGATTGGCGGCTGAAGTATTGGCAGGATCCAAATCGGCATTAAACCAACTCTCATAAGGATCATTATTGGCGAGGAGGCTAGGCATACAGAGGCCCAGCATCACTAACAAAGTGAACAAACGATTCATGATTATTGTGTTTTCAGCGATTGTTTAGCGACAAAAATTATATAGTTCGTAGTCCTTATAGGCTGATTGGAGGAGAAACTGATCTCCATCGAGACGTACATAGCTTTGCTCAGAAAAATGGTTTGTGCTTATGGTACTGAGCTTTTGAAA
>JBCAWW010000127.1:0-9585 GCA_038534415.1 Bacteroidota bacterium
TGATCTTAGACTTACTGCTCGATAAACAGGCACAAGTTGATAGCGATAAACTATATTTTGTTACTCAACAGAGACGAGAGGAGTACTACGGCTTGCCACAAACAGAAGCCAAAAAGCTCCTGGCTAAAGACCCCTACATCAACGCACTCCAAGTAAAGTATGGCTACGCGATTACCGGCCATAAATCCCAAGGAGGGCAGTGGGAAAATGTTATTGTTGGATTTGAACCTGATTATGGACAAAACTTGCTGGCTTATATCCGGTGGACATATACAGTGATGACCCGGGCAGAGTCTAGGCTATTCTTAATCAATTGCCCTTTTCTCGGCGAATAAGCATGAAACGCTCGCTCAGCCATTTCCTATTTGGAGTCTTGCTACTGCTGCCTCAGTTTCTCTGGGGACAAAATGACTCACAACCTTTATATCACTACGGTATGAAGGAAGGGCTGCCTAGTGAGCGGGTTTATTGGGCTATGCAGGATATTCAAGGCTATATGTGGTTTGCCACCCAAGCCGGAGTTTGTCAATATGACGGATATAGAGCAAAGGTTACCACTACGAGCCAAGGACTTAGCCATAACGAAGTTAGAAGCCTTTTTGAGGATGAACAGAGCCGGATTTGGATGCTCACCCAAAATGGTTTGAGCCGCAAATCGAAGGAAACAGTAGTCCGCCTAGACTCTCTCAAACGGATTGGACCTAAACCAGTAAGCTCTATTTATCAAGTTAGTGCTGATCGATATCTACTGACTAGTCGCAGTACTTTGACCCTGATTCAGGCAGATACTGTGCTAGAGAGTAAGCGTCTTCAGAGCTATGGCTTGCAGCCGAACGCTCAGTTAGTGGCCAAGGAGGCTGGACTATTTTGGTTAGCTGATGCGAATATCTTAGTGGGAATCGGAGCCGATTTGGCAGTCAAAAAACGAGTGGCTTTCGAATATGAAGGTGCCAATCCAATAGATGTACCTCTATTGATCGCCATTGGCCCTGAAACCTATCTTTCGCCTTGCAAACAAGGCCTAGTGGAAATTAAGACCGATGGTTCTCAACGCTTGATTGTATCAGCGGCGGACTTTTCTCATTGGGGTCCTGTCACGGATATTAAGAGAGATGAGCAAGGAGATATTTGGATTGCCTTAGAAGATGGAGGGGTATTATGGCTCGCCGCTGAAGCCAACTCCTACCGAGAAATTGATTGTCTCTTAAAACAAGAGAGCATATGGCACCTTTTTGAAGACCGTGAAGGTAATCTTTGGATCACCACAGACGAAAATGGAGTCTGGTTGTTTACCTCAGGGGCCAAAAAATTATACCGCTACAATCTCGTCGAGCATAGAGAACTAAAAGCTATCCAGCAAGAGCATACGGCAAAATTGGTTGATATCAATATTGATAATAGCAATAGCATCTGGTTTGCTTGGGAGGACGGTCAACTACTACAAATGCCCAAACTCAGTAGCTTGAGAACCGATCGTCAAGCGGTCAATACCTACGACATTGGTCCCAAACTGGGCAGCGATGATAAAGTCAAACACATTCTTGGACTCAAGGAAGGGGGCCTGATGATTGCCTCTGAACAAAAGCTGTGGTACTTCAATCAAAATCGTTTAGCGGCTATTCCTTTGGAGAACGCTCCTATCAGCCTGCATCAGGTGGACAAGGGAGATATTTTCGTAGGAACCGATGCGGTCGTGGGGCATAAGGCTACTTTAGGCAACTTTCTCAAAGCGCAACCACAGTGGGAGCCTGTATTTGCGCCGGGACTTAAAGCAGTTGCCGAAGATTACGAAGGCAATGTACTCTTGGCCTGGATGAGTGGTATCAATATCGTAGAGGATGGCAAGGACCGCCGCCTCAATCCCACCGAAGAAATCTTCCGCTCCGGAGTCAATGATTTAGCGACTGGCGATGATAGTACACTTTGGTTTGCGACCAATGGTAGTGGCCTGCTCGTACAGCATCCTCAAAGGTCTCCTATGATCCTCAATAGTTCCTCAGGGATGCGCAATGAGGTTTGCAATACCATTTGTGTCGATAAATATCGCAATCTGGCCTGGGTCGGTACTCAAAACGGTATGGGCTGGATTTGTAAAGATTCATTAACCGGGCAGACCAGTTTACGCTGGTTAGACCAAAGAGATGGATTGGCGGGAAATTGGGTACAACAAATCCTACGCTATGAGCAACATCTGTTGATTCGGACCAAAGAGGGGGTTACTATCATGGAACCCTATTTCGAATTTCCCAGTGCCTTAGCAGCTCCCGTTTATATTACCGAAGTTTTGGTCAATGGACGCTCTCTGTCTATCAATGAAAATAATCCCGTTTTCCCAGCAGACAGCAATAATATCGAATTACATTTCACCGGTCTTGGTTTTCGCTATCCTGGCGAACTCAAGTTTAAGTATCGCCTGATTGGAGCCGGAGATGGTTGGCAGGAAACCAAAGAAACTCGTATACCCTTCGCCAATTTGTCTAATGGGTCCTATACCTTTGAAGTGGTTGCAGTAGACCGCAATGGGATCGAAAGCGAAATTCCAGCCACACTATCTTTTAGTGTTGAACCGCCCTTCTACCGTTCATTTTGGTTTATCCTTAGCATGATTTTGCTGGTGTTAGCCCTTGGGGTATTTCTCAATCAGTTTGTACAGACTCGTCAGCAAAAAGCCTTGCTTGAACATAGAGTAAATGAGAAGACCATTGAACTGAGCAACAAAGTGGGGGAGCTCGCGCAAGCCAATCATGATTTGAAACAGTTTGCTTATGTCGCCTCACATGACCTCAAAACACCTCTGCGGACGATCGTCAATTATATGCAATTATTGGAGCGGCGCTATAAATCTCGTTTAGATGAGCAAGCCGATGAGTATATCTCCTTTGCGGTAAGAAGCTCTAAGCGTCTTTATGAGATGATCAACAATCTCCTGCATTATTCTGAGTTAGGTACTCGAGAGGACAGTGAAGAGCCAATAGATTTAAATGTAGTGCTCGATAATGTGCTGACCACGCTAGAAGGCTGGCTCAAAGAGCGCAATGCCAAAGTGATTGCCCCCAAGTTGCCATTGCTCAAAGGAGTCGAAGCCGAATGGGAGTTGCTGTTCCGAAATTTGATTGAAAACGGAATTAAATTCAATTATTCTGAAAGTCCTGAGATCAAGATCGAAATTAAGGATAGCCCCGGCTTTTGGATTATGGCAATTGATGACAATGGTATAGGCATACCTGAGGAATACCAGCACCAAATCTTTCAAATCTTCCAGCGTTTGCACACAGAAGAATTTCCAGGCAGCGGCCTAGGATTAGCAATGTGTAAACGTATTGTTGAAAAACAAGGGGGACAGATTTGGTTAGAGTCCAAGCCAGAGGAAGGAACTCAGGTTATCTTTTCTATCCCCAAAGAATCAGAATTAGACGAAGCTTAGACGCAAACTTCGCACTGGGCTAAGGATACGTAATCTGGCCGATCACTTGCCGTTTGGTGCCGAAAACTCTGGACTATTTCATCTTTGTAGATCAAAAATGCGCCTGGCATCTGCCAGCCGTCTCCTTCTTGTTTACCAATCCAGTGGCCTTTGACCACACCCGCAAAAAATCCTCTTAGCCAAGATTTCCAACCAAACATTTGTTTGAAATCTCCTCTTGGTAAGCCAAAAGCTTCATAGAGACCTTTGCTTGGATCAGAAATCCGCGAGACGTCTTCCAATCCGTACTTACTGAAAAACTCATCTGCTCGGTCTGGAGGAGACATATGAACGATACAAATACGGGTACCTTCTGACTCTATGTGAGAACGGTTGCGTCCTAAGTCTTCCATGGCTTCGCGACAGAAGGTACAGCCAAAATGACGCATAAATACCAAAAGAGTAGGGCGATGCTGAGTCAAAGTACCAAGCTGTGTACCATATTGGTCTTCAAATGAATCCAATAAATCCCCTACGATTCTCAACTTACGACGGTCAAGATAGTAGTGGTGCGTCTCATGCTGCATAAATACTTGGTGCAATATCCAGCCAAGCATGGGGAGCCATAAGAGATCATTTACAAAGGAAAACCAAACAAACTCAGAACCAAGGACTCCTATAAAATAGTAAACCATGGTTCCTACAAAGGCTCCGCTTTTAAGCAAAAAAGCCATGAACACTGCCATCCAATGGCGCATCACATCTTTAGCTGCGATAGTGTAGGCAACACCAAATACGAGGACGACGCCCCCGATCCCTTGTATCAAAATTGGATACTGAGGGAGCGGGAGATTGGCCCATTGCAGCAAGAGGTTGGGTCGGACGATCAAAAATAAGCCCCACATAACGTGGTAAGCAGCTGCAAACTGCAGAAACGGCTTAGTCCATGATCGTATATAATATTCCATATATGTGTCTTCTGTTTTCATTTACTAACCTCAAAACTCCAAAAGAGTTTTAGATTATTTCACAAATACTAAACAGAAGCTTAGGAAAGTGCCTTGATTACTCGCTAACGAGGATAATGGGGCTAGTTACCCGATTAGATTCATTGCCAGCTTGATCTACAATGTAGAGCGTAAAACTAGCTTCTTGCTGGTCGGAGCCATCTGTAATGATCGTATTGGGTAAGGTGAGACTAAACGTTCCGCGAACAGCGATATCAGCCCCATCAGGTGCAATTTGCTGCAAGCGAAAACTGTGGGTAGCCGCGATCCTGTCGTCCTGCAAAAATACATTACGCTCGGTATCGTCATTGGTCCCTAAATCCCCGTCCCCATCTGTGTATTGTATCCTAAATACAATACTATCCTTAAAGGCCTGTACTGCGATCGGACTTACATCCAATAGCTCTATTTCAGGGACCGCTGGGACAATGAGGGCATCTCCCTTACAGCTCGAGAGCAGAAGACCCATCGTTAGCGCAGCTAAGCTGAGAAAAAAGGTTTGATAAATACGCATTATGGTACGAGGAAAAAAGACATATAAAACTTAAACTCAATTGGTTGAGACTCTCGCGGAAACAAAAAAGACTCCGCATGATCTCCATCGGCCGTTTCTAGGCGAAACATAGAGATGGCAGGCCCTCCAGGCTCTAATTCTCCGCTAGGCACATTGGCAGTATTGATCGTTAGAGACCAGTAAAACAGCCCGTCTTGTCCGGGGCCGTAAAAGTCTGGAACTAGCTTTGGGTTGGGATTGTAAACCGCATCCACTTCCAAGCCGGTATCATAAGCATCCAGCTCATCCGTAAACGTCAAAGAAGTATTTTGAAGCAAGTCTATGCTCGTACTATCATCCTCTAAGGCCAAATAAATTGTCAAATCTTGATTGGGTAAGGCTGCAAACGGATAATAGGGTTCATCGCCCCGAATCGTATCGACTCGGTATTCGAAGCCATTGAAGTCTACAAAGGCCGCTACTCCGGAGAAGGTCGGTTGGCGATTAGGTTGGTTAGATTCATTGCCAAACATATCGGGAGCTCCATTTTCTATCCATTGTCTTATGGCTTTGGTTTGCCCTTCGGTCAACGGATTGTCGTAGAGCGGCATACGGCCCAAGAGTTGATCCTCGGTAGTGACTCGGTAGTATAGCCAAGATGCTTCGACTTGCTTGGGGAGTACCCTAAATTCATAGTCTCCCCCACTCGTGTTTTTGACTACAGGTTGAAACACCAGGGTCGAGTAGGTCGATTGTACGGTACGAAAATCTGGCTCAAAAGCACCATCATGGCAACCCGGTACGGCACAGCTCTGAGAAAAAATATATTTGTGAAGTCCTACGATAGAGCTGGAGTCCGGCTCAGGCAGAGGCGCTGGTGGTTCTGGATACACAATCTCATCAAAAGGATTGGGTGGGGGCGTAGGAGCGTTGCGTTCGCAGGAGGCGAAAATCACGCCTAGCATGCAGATATAAATAATGGATTTTTTCATGATAGCAGTAATTAGACAAGCGCTTCAGAAAGAACCCGGCCGGGGAGTAAGCCTGCTGGGATTTGATTGTCAAAACCTAGTAAATTGGCGATAGTAGGCACTATGTCAATGCTTTCACCAAGGGGATTGCTCGCTGTGCCCACCACTTGATTGCGTTTGATGACGGAGTCTGGACCTAGGATCATCGAAAAAATTTCTCTGGAGGTTGGATCTCCTGTATGATCTATACCTGCCCGCCCAAATACATCCATCACCGTATTGGGGAGGAGATTGCGTCCGTGTTCTGGCACAAGTACCATCACGGTATCATTGGCGAGGCCTGGCGTGCTCTGGATCATATTCCAAAGGTGCGCTACGGCATAATCAGCCTTACGTAGATTATTGCAGTAGGCACTAAAGTTTTGGTGGCATTCGTCTACATCAGTCATGTTTACCACCAATAATTCGGGTTCAAACTGCTTTAATACCTCCTCTGCCATCATGATGGTATAAACATCATTGGTAGCATATTGAGTGGGCATACCAATCGGATTTGTATAGCCGCCAGCTAAGCCAAGGTCTATCAATTGTTTGATAAAGGCTTGGATATCTTTGGCATCCTCGGGTGTATTGTAATTGCTGTCTCCAGAAGAAAGAGCAGATTTGTCAAAGTTTTGATTGAGAAAATTGCGGACGCTGGCGATTTTCTCTTCTTCGTGAAATTGAAACTGCTTGGGTTGTTGCAATACCTGATAATTGTTTATCAAGGTGGTCGGAGCGATATGGTTGGCGCCATACAAAGGCCCATAGCTGGGATGCTGACTGTAGTTTAGGGCAGGGTAAGGCCCTAGGGAATTAGAAACCCACCAAGCATTTCGCGCTGTGACAGCTGGGGAATTGTGCTTCATATAGTACTCAAAAAGAGTCGGCGCTTCAGGGTGAGCTTTGAGGTTCAGACCAGTATTGCTATACACGCCCGTTAGCGCCACGGTATGTCCGTTGAAGTGTCCGGTGGGGCCTTCCGCGTAGCGGAACTCTGGGAATAAAGTGCCCTCACTCGATAGTAGACTAGGGTAGGGGCTAGTCGGGATCGGATCAAGGCCCGGATTGCTTGAGTTTGCGCCTGCAAAAGAGGCGGGCATCAAATTGCCTTCCTGTTGGGCGATGGCTTCGATATTACGAATACCTCCGGCAAACAAAACAAAAACGACATGATTGACCTTGCGGTTCATGGTCTTGGCAAACAGTCTGCCACTCGGCAATATATAGGGCGCTGCAATGCTTGCTGCCGCAGTGAGGCCCGCATTTTTGAGAAATGATCTTCTTTTCATGATAATCAATAGTAGCGGTATTCGTCTGAGGTTAGGAAGGCATAATAGATTTGTTCGGGACTGATCTCGCTATCCTGCTCGATCAATTGCTGGAAGTGCCAGCTTTCATACTCTGAAGGCTCACGCACAAAGAATTTTTTATAAGTATCTCCGACAAAGGCAGCTATATCAGCGCGCATTTCCTGATCGGAGGGAACGCTAGCGCCTGGTGCCTCAAGCATATTGCGGATGATATAGTCTGCAATCAGCTGCTTGTCTCCTACTGAATTGTAAGAGTTGACCATCTGGTTTAAGGCATTTTCGGGGATGGTAGTGCCAAATAAATCTGAGTAAGCGAGGGAGAGAAACTCGAGGTCCGTTTTGAGATTGTTTTTGTCGAGATTAGTGCCATTGACCTCTAGTTCGTTGACTTCGTAGAGGTATACGTCTTGTCCCCCTTGACAGGAGATCATCAGCAAGGCTAGTGCAAGCATGCATAGGCCGCCAATATTTTGAAGTAGTTTGATGATTATAGGTCTCATAGTCCGAGGTATTCGTCTGTGGAAAGAATTCGCTTGAGTAAGTTTTCGTAGTTCTGGTCTTGGCGGTAGGCTACAGTTTCTTGGCTCATTTCTTGGGAGTTCGGTTCCCGAAACAAGAAGTCCTGATAAATATTGATCACCTGACCTTCATAATAATCGTCGGAATCAAAAAAGAGGTCGAGGAAATCTTGTTTATCATAGCCCTCCTTGCCAAATACGATTACTGTCCCACCGTCGACCATGGCGGTACTATTGGCGAGCTCTGCTTCGGTCGGATAACGACCGAGGAAATATTCAAACATGGCCAAAACAAAGTTTTGACTGCCCATATTGATTTGATCATAAAAGAGATTGTTGACCATCCTCCTTTGCATTTCGATGCGGGTGAGAGAAGCGTTCAGCAAGGCTGAAGGCACATCCTTGAGGTCCTGCATCCGGCTGATCTCAAACTCTATCAAGCCATAAAAGGGTTCATAGGCGGGAGAGTCTAGAAGGGCGGTATAGAAATAGATGTTTTGGGTGATCTCAAAGGTGTCCAAATTGAGCAAAATCTCAGCTTTGGCAAGCTCATAGGTCCTTTGTAAATATTCTTCTTGACTGACAATTTGCTCGATCACCTCTTGGCGAGCGGCCTCGGAAACCGCTCCTTGAGCGAGTTTGGTTTTGGCGGCAAATAGCTCAATATCGGTTGGTTTTCGCCCTAAGAGAGTGATATATAGCTTATTGACGTAATTTTCTTGCAGGACTTCAGGTACACTGAGGTCGGGGGGAGCCGTATTATCGGGCACAATCACCAGTTCGCCTTCCGGCGTACAGGCAATCAAAAAGCAGAGTACAAGCCATATGATGCCATTAGTTGTAAGTTTCATGCTGCGTATTTTTGCCATAGACATTTCGTAGTGCGAATGGTTTAATGAAGGCCTTGATACAAATTTTTCAAAGCCTAAAAATCGGAGCTTCCATCATGCTGACAGTTCAAAACCTTTAGCCCCCTATCTCAGGTAATATTTTTTTTTATTAGGTATATTTGAGTGGCGCAAGAAGCGAATAGAGATGAAGGAAGAATCGATTAGACAAGAAAAGGATTTGGAAGACGCTTTTGAGGGGATGGAAGAACTCGAAGAGACTGTTCCTGAGCAAGGAGCCGGGGCCGAACTCTCAGAGAACCAAAAAGATAACGACCTAGGCTTTGGCCGGAGTATCAGTCGAGACAATGCTCGTCTGATCAATAAAGATGGATCGTTTAATGTGCGGAAAATCAATGTAGGGCTTAGAGCGATCAACCCCTATTTGTTTTTGGTTTCTATGCCTTGGTGGAAGTTCAATCTATTGACGATTGGGTCTTATGCTGCCCTTAATGTAGTGTTTGCCCTAGTATATGTCGCTATTGGGGTTGAGCATCTAGGGGCCGATCCGTCGGAAAGTTTTATTTCTCAGTTTGCTACCTCATTTTACTTTAGTGTCCAAACCTTCACTACCGTCGGTTATGGAGCGATCAGTCCTATGGGGCACCTTACCAATTTGATTTCAAGCTTTGAAGCCTTGATTGGCCTGCTGGCATTTGCCTTAGCTACTGGCCTGCTGTTTGGACGTTTTGCTCAGCCATCTGCCAAAATCCAGTTTAGCCCGCAAATGGTGATGGCACCCTACCAAGATATCAATGGTTTGATGTTTCGTATTGTCAATCGACGTAGTAACCAGCTGATAGACTTGTCGATCAAAGTGGTTTTGATGATGTACGAGATGGAGGAGGGCGTAGACAAAATGAAGTTTTATAACCTTGAGCTAGAGCGTAATCATGTGAACCTTTTTCCCCTAACGTGGACGATTGTGCATCCAGTGGACAAGGAAAGTCCGCT
>JBCAWW010000128.1:0-9522 GCA_038534415.1 Bacteroidota bacterium
AGTATAGGGCCTGCTAGGCTCTCTAGGCATATCGGGATCTTCGCAAGCAATAAAACAGAGGCAAGAAAGCGCTAACAAGATGAATAGCTTTTGCATAAGATTCCGATTAAGTATTAGGCAACTAACTCAAGTCTCACCTAAAAGTTTGTCCGCTGCCTGTCATCTCTGCCCCGAACTAACTAAAACTGAGGCGTTTCCCTTTGCTCTCTAGCAGCGTTTTGGCTTCTTGCCATGAAGGTAATTCGGCGCCATCAATCGTGAGGGTAATGATTTCTTTAGCGATAGATTTGCTCTTTTTCATCGATTCAAGATGAGCACCACTACGTGCAAAATCCTGGAGCTCTGACTCACTTGCCCAGAGGGTCATGGTATAATGTTTGGTCCAGAAGCCCTGTTTTTTATAGGCTGCGCAATTCGTGCTTTTGAGTTGTCGGGTGATATCTAAAGCGTAGCGAGAAAGCGCAAAAAACTTAAACGGTGATTTCAATTCTAAGGAGGTAATCGTAATCTTCATGCGTTATTATAGCTTAGGAAAGGAAAGTATTGCTTTTATTCATTGATCTGGTCCAAGGCTTTCGCTAAGGCTTGGGTTTCACTTTTTTTATAGTGTCTAGGGGCATTTAGGATCTCTGCGATGAGAAGCTGGGCGTATTCGGTTTGCCCTTCGTGCAACGCTATCAAGAGTCTGTTCCAGCGGACCTCTTCGGCAAAGACACTATTGTTGCTAAGGGGTTGTAAACTACCGGTCGCCTGCGGCCATTTTTGCTGCGCCATTTGGCTAAGCGCCAGATAAAACTGAGCGTTCTCCGAAGGAGTCCCCGCCAAAAAATCACCAAAAAGGCGCTCTGCCTCAACATAGTTTTGGGCTCGATAGGCTTGCAAAGCTTGTTCAAATTGACTGGTATTATCGCCACCTTTGGTCAGACTAGGCGGATTGGGATCAAAATAAGCCATCGCTAGCTGCTGAGGGTTGCTAGGCTGAGGAGAGGGGCGGAAGATGAGAAACAAGGTCAATAGCACCGCTGCAATGGCTCCTCCCCAGAGCAAAGGCCGCACAAAGGAGCGGATTTGTTTTTGGGTATCGGCACTTTCTTCGGCTGTTAGATCGGCCCATTGGGCTTTGAGTTGGGCGCGAGCCTGCTCTTTTTCGATCAGCCTCATAGCGATGATAGCCGCTTGTTGTTCCCGCATCGCGGAACGCAAAGTGGGTTCTTGAGTCAAGCGGCCCTCAAAACTACTACGTTCTGCGGCATCTAGCTCGTCGCCGAGATAGGCTTCTATCCATGCAAAATCGTCTCTAGTTTCCGCCATATCACACTTGCATTAACTGATTGATTTCGGTGATCCACTTTTTGTAGCAGCGAGATTTTGAGGTCTTGGCTACATCTGCAGAGGCAAATTTTAATTGCTCCGCAATGGCTTTCATACGTTGGCGCTGGATATAAAACAGCGTCAAGATCTTGCGGCATTTCTCATCTAGCTGGGCTAAGGCCGAGCGAGTGGCCGCTAATTTTTGTTCATATACTGCCTCCTTTTCCTGCTGTACTTCTTCCCAAACCAGTGGGTCTTTGTCTTGCTGGCTTTCGAGATAAAAGGCTTCTCTGATGTCGCTGCTATGATTTTGTAGGCGCGCTTTCTTGCGATTTTGCTCCTGCCACATATTCCAGCAAATACGGTAGAGGTAGGCTTTGAGACTCGAAAGTTCGGTCAATTCATCCTTGAGGATTTTGTCGCGCAGGACCAGCACAGCTTCAATAAAGTAGTCCTGCGCCTCCTCAAATAGGCAGCCCGTATTTTTGACCAATACTTTGGCACAATAGGCGGCACTATCGGTCATGACATCGGCTAGGGCCTGACTCTCGCCTTTACGGATTCTGGCGATTAGGCCAGCATAAGAAACTGTTTCCATTGTGATCGTAGCAGCAAACTATCCCAAAATAGGCAATTTGCGCTAAAACGATCAGTCCACTAGGATCAATAGTTCTTCCCTGCCTTCCGCAAGGCCATCAATTTTGGCTCGAAAGCTCATTTTATAGCCGCTCAGCGCGGGGTCTGGTGCTTGCCACTTGGTACGAAACTCTCCCCGACCATTGGTCGGTCCCACGATCACAGTATTGCCGGTGGCCGTAAAGACCCCATCTGCTACGTCAACTTCTACATTGACATTAGAAATCGGTTTGCCAGTAGCATCTGTAACCAAGAGGTCTATCTCCGTAGTTTGACCGGGTTTGACGCTTTGTGGATATGCGCCAGCCCGCAAACGAAGGATTTTTAGCTGCTCTCTGACAATTGGTACGTCTTCTTCTATCGTTTCTTGCTTATCTTCCTCACCGCAGGCGAGTAAACTGAGCGTTCCCCAAAGGGTGAAAAATAGGTACAAATACTTCATGTAAAATTTGATTTATTGAAGTGTTGAGTCGTTGATCAAAAGCGCTCAACAACCCAACACTCCACAACTCTGCTTATTTCTGCCCGCCAAAGCCCCAACCTAAGCTGATTTGGGCGATGCCGTATCGTAAGTTGGTCTCGCTGAGATAAGAAAAACGCTGATTATACGTAAATCCGGCCTGTAATCCACGGCCTCGTTTGCCATATTGCACATTAAACATCAAGCCTGGTTCCCAACGGTTGAAACCACTGCTTTCTAGATCCGTGATTTCTCGACCATCAAGGGTCGCACTGGTCAATAACGAAAAGCTCGTGCCAACGCCTACGCTTAGTCTTTTGGCAAGGTCATAGCGTACGCCTACCGGTATGATATCAAGATACTGCAATTGAAAGCTGCGCCCTCTGCTAATACCCTCTAGATTTTCAAAGTTTAAGTTGGTCAAGCGTGCCCCCAACTCATAGTAAGGTGTCTTGGGATTGTGAATAAAAAGCACTTCCTGATGCACGACAGCATTATTGAGATTATTGTCTTTGGCGTATTGCTCATCCGCTACGATACTGCTACGTAGCTGATACGTTTGTTTAGGCGCAATGCCAATGCGTAGTTCTCCACCAATGTTGCCAAAACCGCTCTCTGCGGCAGCTACATTGCTGGTGTTGATCATAAGCGTGATAGGAAAATCTGGTGGCATGATCGGGTTGCCTAAGGTCTTTTTTACGGATTTGGTAAAGCAAGGGATCTTGCTGCAATCACGCATGATGGTTTCGGTTTCAAGCTGGGCCCAGCCAGTAGTGGCAAAAAGGCAAAGGATTACAAACAAAATAGAGCGATGCATAGGGACGGTCATTTTCATAAGGCTTAGGTTTTTGCGTTATTTTGATAGATATGACGCCGAGTAAAAAAGGTAAACAAAATTATGCGATCCTGAAGCCGATATTTCTGCTTTTTGGGATTTTAATACCTCCTTTTTCCCATGCTCAAGGAGATTCCATCGCTGGTTGGGAGCGAAAGGCTGACTCCTTAGAAAACGTACAAGCATATGGCGAGGCGGCGGCAATCTTTACGCATCTTGGTGCTCTCGCGGAAGAAGAAGCACAGCCCTATCGTTCCGCGCAGCGGCACCTCCAAGCCGCCGAATGCTGGTACTTCGAAGACCCCAACGCCATGTATGCAAGTCTCTATATGGCGGATAGTATGTTTGGGTTGAGCGAGCAAAGTCCTGATACCCTCACCGCCAATATTGCCAATAGCTGGGGCAAACTGTACTACAAATTTGGCTATCCCGAAGAGGCGAAGGCCTACTATCATCAAGCCTTACAATTGCGCCAAAAAGTCCGACCGGCCAATCACGCTGAGCTAATGGGGAGCTATAACAATCTTGGCTTGCTGGCTTACTTTTATGAAGATGATTATCGGCAGGCTTTGATTTATTATCGTCGAGCATTGCGGATTGCTGCGCAAAACGATGCCGTCCCTGAGATATGGCAGGCGCGCCTCTATGCCAACCTCGCGAGAACCTTCAATAGTCTCGATCAAAATGATTCGGTAGACCTAGCCTTAGATCGGGCTTTGCATTTTTATCAAGCGGGCGGCCTCAAAGCCACGCATCCTGATTTGATCGATTTGCAGTTGGAAGTCTGTGTGAGTCGTATCGCAAGGGCGGATTTTGAGTTGGCGGAGCGCATGCTAGAAAACTATGCTGCTGAGCTGCAAGATGAAGCCTTAGCGCTGGCTACTCGTCAAAAGCTACCCTTTGTTTTAGAATTGCAAGGAGATTTGTATCGAGCTAAGCGCGACTGGCAGAGAGCCGAAGATGCCTATCTGAGAGCACAGGCGAGCTATCAACAATATCCGGCCGATAACCCGCTCGTAGCCCTCAAACTCCCCCAGCGCTTGGCCGAAATCGCCCTGCAACAAGGAGACTTAGCGCGCTCAGAGCAGATATATCTTGAGATATTAAAAGAGAGTGATCGTCTAGATCAAGCCACTGCCCAAAGCATTAGGCTCAATCTCGGCCAGCTATACGAACTAATGGACCGGCCCGAAGCGATTCGGGAGCAGCTGACGGACTTGGCTGAACCCCAAAAACTGGATGCCTTTAATCGCGCTCGCTATTATCTGATGCAAGCCCGCTTGAGTTATAAGCAGGAAGCCGAAGCCTTCTACCTCCAGTCTGCCGAAATAATGAGACAGGCTTTTAGGAGACATCCGGAGCTGAGCAGCCTCTATTGGGAGATCGCCAAGTGGTACCGACTTGCTGGACAGCCCGAAGCCGAAGGGGAGTATTTAGAGCAAGCCCTCCATGCCAATCTGCGGCTAGACAATGACGAAATCCTTTCAATCCCGCAGCAGGTGATCAATCTAGGCAGTATGGCAAATCATCTACGAGTAAAAAATCCTGCCTTGGCCCTGCATCTTTATTTGGAAGCAGATAGCCTGCTGACTTTGTTGGGACGCTACTATCCGGCGGAGGAGAGTCGCACCCAATTGCGCGGCAATCTCAATGATTTTTATGGCGATGCGCTTGCCTTGTTATTTGAGGGGGAGGAGGAGCTCCGCGAGGCGGAACGCTTATCTCTGGCTTTTGAGCTGATAGAGAAGAGTCGCGCCAATTCGTTGCGAGAACGGCAGCAAGAGTTGGCGATCTTACAGGCAGATTTTGCGCCGGCTTTGCAGGATTCACTTTCACAAGCCCAAAGTCGCTTAGCACATCTGCGCAATCAGTGGTTTGTCGCGGATTCGAGTCAAAAAGCGGCCTTACAAGCGCGCATTGCCAGTGCAAAAGAAGCCTGTCTGCAATGGAACGAAAGCCTAGCCGCGACTCATCCCGATTATTATGCCCTCAAGTATGTGCCTGCTATTCCGAGTTTAGATGAGGTCGAAGCCCAGCTAGGAGAAGGGGAGTATTTGCTCAATTATTTTGTCCAAGACGAGGCGGTTTACGTTGTTTTTATCGCCTCCGGCGAACGCTTCGCCATGAAGCTAGCTGAAAATAGTCTGGCCAGTCTGCCTGAGTTTTTACAAATCCTCCAATCAGTAGATGCCTATTATGAAGATGGGCAGGCTGTGGCGACTCGATTTGCGGATTTGGGCTTTGCGCTTTATCAGGCGCTATTGGCTCCCATGCTCTCTGAACGACCGCCGCCGCAAAGGCTCTGGATTGTGCCGGACGGCTTATTGGGCTATCTGCCGTTTGAAACTTTGTTGCCCCAAGCCCCTAGTGAAGCGGATGATTTTAGAAGTTTTGCTTACCTGCTCAATACTTGTCCGCTGCGCTATAGCTATTTCAACACCCATGCCTCGGAGCCTGTCTCAGGCAACCGTTTGGCTTATGCAGGCTTTGCGCCGATATATCAAGCCGAAGGCACAGATGGAAGCGTTCTGCGCAGCAGCCCCCTCCAAAATCTCGCGTGGGCACGCAAAGAAGTGATCGAAGGGCAGCGCATATGGGGAGGAGAGGTTTATCTGGATGCAGCCGCGACAGAGCAGCAATTGATGGATTTGGAGGCTTGGCCAGCGGTATTGCACTTTTCGATGCATGCCTTGGTGGATGATCAAAATGCTTTGGCTAGTAGGTTGGCTTTTAGCCCGACAGAGACCTATGGCGATCTCATGGTGCACGAAATCTATCAGTTGCCAATCAAGAGTCAGTTGGCGGTTTTGAGTGCCTGCAACACTGGTCAGGGCCCGATTTATGAAAATGAAGGCATCGTCAGTTTGGCGCGGGCGTTTCGGTATGCGGGCTGTCCGAGTGTGCTGGCGAGCTTATGGTTGGTAGATGAAAAAGCGGCTTTTGATATTCATGGCGTATATTTTCAGGCTTTGGCAGATGGGGTAGATAAGGCGACTGCTTTGCAGAACGCTAAACTCGTCTATCTCAAGCAGGCCGATAGCAAAATCGCCGCGCATCCTTTCTTTTGGGCTTCTTTGGTCCAGATTGGGGAGCCTGAGCCTATCCATGTGCAAAATTATGCTCTCTCCTACTGGCTCGGTCTACTGATTGTGCTTGCCTTAGGCTTTTTGGGGTTTTGGCTCCGGAAAAATAAAAGCGGCTAAAAAGTCTTTTGCTTCCAACTGTAAGAAAAAGGAAGCAATCTATACTAATACAAAAAACGCATCAAGCAGAGAGACAAAAGTATGTATTCTTAAGTACTGATAAGTACAGCCCGAAGGACTCGAAATGGCCCTATCGCCCAAAGTAAGCGGTAGTAAGATTTGTAGAAATCAGCCTAATCGAGCGGGAGCAACTGTTTGCTACATACTTGATGCTTGTCTTTCCTGCTTAATTAAGCCTAAGCTTTATGATCAAAGTTGACCAGCTTGTCAAATCTTATTCTCTAAACAAAAAGCAGCGAGCCGAACTAGGTACTTCTGACAAAGAAGTACGAGCCGTGGACGATGTGAGCTTCGAATGTAAACCGGGACGAATATTTTCTCTCCTTGGTCCAAACGGCGCTGGTAAAACCACTAGCCTTCGGATGATTGCGACTATCCTCAATCCTACCTCAGGCAGTGTGACAGTCAATGGTTTCCGGACCGACGAGGACCCGGCTGCCGTACGGGCCAATATTGGTTTCCTGACAGGTAGTACTGGGCTCTATGAACGCTTGACCCCCAATGAGGTGATCAAGTATTTTGCCAAATTATACAATCTGAGTGGGCCAGAATTTCGCCAGCGTAAGGAGCGGCTTTTTGACTTGCTCGATATCAATGATTTTGCCAGTAAGCGCATCGGACAACTCTCCACCGGGATGAAGCAAAAAGTCTCTATCGCGCGGACGATGATCCACGATCCTCAAGTGGTAGTGTTTGACGAGCCTACTTCAGGCCTCGATGTCATCACGGCGGAAAATATCATACGGCTGATTAGAGATTGTAAAGATGAAGGTAAAACGGTCATCTTCTCTTCTCACATCATGAGTGAGGTTGATTTGCTCTGCGATGATCTTGCCATCATCCATAAGGGGAAGCTCTGCTACCAAGGTACCATGGAGCAATTTAGAGCTGATTTTGTAGATCGTACGCTTACTGACGCTTTTATCCATGTAGTACAATCTGTACCCTCTATTTAAGTATGAGCCTGCTTTGTGCTCACTCATCCATTCATTAGACTTCCATCTTCATGAACCATATATTTACCGTAGCTCGCAAAGAGTTTTTAGATACACTACGAGATCGCCGCACCTTGATGATGATGCTATTAGTGCCTTTGGTGCTATTTCCGGCCATCTTTTATGTGAGCATCACCATCCAAGCCAGCCAAGAAAAGAAAGCCAGAGAAAAGAAGCTCAAGATCGCCTTGATCGACAATGGCTTTGCGCATGATTTTCGATCCATGCTAAGTGGACGCGATGATTTGATCATCATCGACGGTATCGCGGCCAGCGAAACTGATAGTCTGATTCGTTCAGATAGTCTCGATTTGGCGATTGTGTTTGCAGATGATTTCGGGCAGATGCAAGATTCTCTCGAGACGGGTACCATCAGCTTGATCCACCAGACAGACGATAATGACCGCATCGAAAAGCGTGGGGTAGAGCTCATCAAAAATTACGAAGCCCAGCTGACAGAGGAACGCCTCGCCAGTCTCCAAATCACAGCCAGTAATATCGATCCGATCGATATTGACAATCGCAATGTAGCCTCGGACCGAGAGGTCATTGGCAAGATCGTAGGCGGCTTTTTGCCTTATATCTTTATTCTCTTCACCTTTTTGGGGTGTATGTATCCGGCGATCGATTTGTTTGCGGGGGAAAAAGAAAGAGGTACGATCGAAACAATCTTGAGTGTGCCAATCCCAAGAACGCAAATCTTGATTGGCAAGTTGATCGTGGTGGCTACCACTGGCTTGTTTTCGGCCCTGACGGCCTTGTTGAGTTTGAGTTTGAGTATGCAGTTTATGCCAATCCCCGATGTCTTGGTTCAAGCCGTAGGCGGGGTGCTACAAGTCGGCAATATCCTCTTGATATTGGGGATGATGATTCCGCTATCGATCTTTTTTGCGGGTTTGATGACTGCTCTTTCGACCTTTGCTAAGAGCTATAAAGAGGCCCAGAGTACGATTGCCCCCCTCAATATCTTGGTGATTGTGCCTGCGGCGATCGGCCTGATGCCTGGCATAGAATTGAACTATGGTACGGCTTTGATACCGATTTTGAATGTGGCTTTGGCAACTAAAGAGATTGTGGCGGGAACTGCGCCCATCGGACCTTTGTTGATCGTGATGGTCTCCTTGGTATTGTTGGCGGGGGTAGCGGTAGTAGCCAGTGCAAGGTGGTTTGCGAGTGAGCAAAACGTTTTGCGCAGCTAAGCAAAGCGTCCTTGTTTATTATATCGGCCTTGCCGAACGCTCAACTCTAGCGTTCGGCAAGGCCGTCTCTTTTAAAAAAATCTTAGCTTAGGCAAAGGCCATCTCTCGGTTGTATTTGGCTCGATACGCTTTGGGGGACAGTCCAGAGTATTTTTTGAAGGTCTTTCTAAAGGCCTTTTCGTCATTATAGCCAATGCCGTACATCACCTCAAAGATGGTGGCGGTGCTAGACTCTAGTTTCTTTTTGGCTGCTTCTACTTTGACTCTTTGGATATACTCTAGAGGGGTGTTGGCGGTCGCCTTTTTGAATCTCCGCAAAAAGCTACGTCCATTTAGGTGGACCATGTCCGCAAGGCTGTCAATATTGAGTTTTTGCGCATAGTTTTTCTCGATATACAGTTGAGCTTTTTTGATAGGCTCATCGGAATGGTCTTTCTGGCCACTGAAAATGATGAATTCACTTTGGCTGATACGATCAAATTCGATTTCAGAAATCTTTGAGCACCAGATCGCGGTTTCGCGGCCAAAGTAGCGTTCTACTAAGTAGAGACAAAAATTGAGAATAGAATAAGCGCCTCCGCTGGAATATATGCCATTGTCTTCGCAGATGATCTTCTCTGGGATCAGCTTTACGGCCGGATACTTTTGGCGAAACTGATTGTGGACGGTCCAATGGGTGGCGCATTCTTTGCCATTGAGCAGGCCGGTTTCTGCTAATAAAAAGGCGCCTTTACACAAACTTGCCAATTCTGCGTCATTTTCTATGCGCTGCTTCTTGATCCATTTTACAAAGGCTCGATTGTTTTTTACTTCCTTTTCGAGC
>JBCAWW010000129.1:0-9501 GCA_038534415.1 Bacteroidota bacterium
ATGAATGTTTTCATAGACTATCGCATAGAAAATCCGCCGGCAAATCAGCAGGAAGAGCGTAAGCAAAGCTTGCTGCAAGAGATTGAAATCGAGAAAGTCAAAATCAATCACAAGCAAAAAGAAAAGCAGCCAAAAGTTGATTTTCCGGCCGAGTTAAAAATTGATGCAAACATAAAAAACGTCTATTATGGCCAAACTAATGCGGTTGGAGCGAAACTCATTTTTGATAATTATGATTTATGCGATACCGCGGTCGTGATAGAGTTGATGAATGGCAAATGGATTTGCTGGCAGTGGGTAGAGCAAGGCAGTTATGGTCCAGCGTTTAGGGTGAGCTACAGTGAGGAAAATCCAATGTGGGAAGATCGGTTTACCGTCTTTAGTGAGGTTTCTGCTTCGCAGAACTGGCAGTCCATGATTACGCAACGCTTGTTGAGCCTTGAGCTAAAAAAGAGACATTATCCTTCCGGTGAAAGCTATCTCACGGATATGGTTCTACATTTTTCTTACGGAGAGCTGACTATTCGAGGCGTAGCCGAACCGGGACCCGAAGCGTCTCTAACAGACATTGACTTTGCCCCAGATTGGACCGCGATCG
This sequence comes from Bacteroidota bacterium, assembly GCA_038534415.1. GTDB lineage: Bacteria > Bacteroidota > Bacteroidia > J057 > J057 > JBCAWW01. Next base: position 599 of record JBCAWW010000129.1, read on the forward strand.
TCTTTGATACCGCCATCCTCAAAGCCGATCAGCAAAGCCTGTTTTCCTAAAAAAGATTAGCATTTTGTCGTCCATTATATTTTTTCCCTGCTTCGCAGAACGCTCAATTACTTATTTCCCCTCCTTTTCAAAGTAGGGGAATCGAGCAATCCCGATCCCGAAAATCGGGATCGGGAGAGTGGGGTGGTTCTAAAGACAAGCCAAAGCAGGCTTCAAGATCCCTACTCAACCCATTCGTCTTAGGCTCATTCATTCAACTGGGAGGGCTTTTTAAGGATATTTGGCCGATGGGCAAGCAGAAATCTACCCGTCGCCGCAAGGCACTGCCTTGCGGCGACAATGGGCACCGCCTTGCAGCAAGAGAGGGAATCGTTCCGCGCAGCGGCCCTAAAAAAAAATGCCTGCCTTTTTACCGTCTAGACAAGGTAAAAGAAGCAGGCGCTGCGACCAAAGATGCAGAACTCTTTATGAGCGAATGTAGTAGTTAAGTCCTACTCCACTGACGACTCGTGCTTTGAAAGCATAATCATCGTCAGGCGAAAAGTTGTCTGTGCCTATTCTGACACCGATCGAAGCTTCTAATCCTAGACGCTTGCCGATGCGGGCAGAGGCGCCTAAACGTGTTTCGACAAATATGTCCCACCAAGCACGATTGTCTTCTTCGATGAGTAAGCTATTGGAGACATAATGGCGATCTCCACCTAGTCCTATTTCATGAAAAATGCTCAAGCGTTTTTTGTTGATATATCCCCTCCTAAAACCATATACTGACCAATTGATGTCCGATGGCGCAGGGGTGATGGGCATATTGCTGACAAATGTCCCATGGCCAATTCGGAGACCACGCATCTTTTTGTTTTTGTGAAACTTGGCAATCGAAAATTGCAAGCCCTGATCGGCAAGAGTAGGATAGTCGGCTAGCTCCTCGCTCGTACTAGAAATATTGAGGCCATGAACGCCAATCAATAATTCCCCTTTCTCTTGAAAACTGCGTTTGTTTTTTTCCTTCTTGTCTTGCTCTTGGGCTTGGAGCAAACCAAGGCTAAGTAAGCAAATCAAAAAAGTGCTAAAAAGGTTTTTCATGAGTTGTTATGTTGGTTTGGGAGATGAAAAAATCCGATCGCGGAGCTGAATCCACGACCGGATAGTTATTTCAGATTAGTTCAAGAAGTAACTGATCCCCCAGCTAGATGTCCAGCTTGTACCGAAGCTTACCCGCTCAGGAGCGAAAGCATTTTGAGTACCGAGGCGTACACCGCCGCTTACTTCCATACCGAGGCGCTTACCAAGGCGCAATGAAGCTCCTAACTTAGCATCTGCATGAGCATCATACCAGTTCAACTGCTGACCTGATACGGTTGGGGTAGAGATAAACGATTGGTTAGACTCGAGGCCGACGCCAAATTCAGAAAACAGTGCCAAACGGCCATTGCCAGTATAGTTACGCTTGAAAACATATCCGCTTAGGTGCGTGGCAATATCGTTGAGAGACTGATAGTTGACACGGATACCGCGCATTTTTGTGTTCTTATAAAACTTACCATAAGTCGCTGTGATGCCAAACTGATCAATGTTGCGGATACCATCTAAAGTAGTGGCGCCTCCGAGGTTTAGACCATTGATACTAAGCATACGCTCGCCACGATTTTGGAAATCACGCTTTCTCTCTGATTTCTTATCGCAATCAAAATCGAAGTCGTAATCATAATCTTGGGCTTGTAAGCCGGTGATGCCAAGAGCGAGGACAAATAGGTAAGTGATTAACTTTTTCATGACTCTGTGATTGAAGTTGAATAATTGCTTGATTGATAGGTAGAAGGACAATGCCGCTAAATGGTTGCATCGAGGCTTAAAACTTTTTTAAGATTTTCATGTTCTCAGTTTTTGGCCTTCTTTATTGAAGATATGTTAATCGGAATCCTTTCTAATCAGACAGATCGTAGGGCACCTCTGGTTCCCAATACGATTGCCAAGCTGATCCAATCAGAGCATGAGCTTTGGTTTGAGGCTGGTTTGGGGGCGCAAGCTTACTTTAGTGATGAGGCCTATCAAGCCGCGGGTGCAAGGGTCAAGCCAAGGGCAGAAATCCTGCAAGGGGTAAGGCTCATCGTTTGCTTGGAGCCACCTACTGAGGCAGAAATTGCGACTATTCCGGCAGATACCTACCTCATTGGGCTGTTCAATCCTTTGGTAGATACGGCGCTCGCCGAACGCTTTTCCTCCCAAGGCCTCAAAGCCTTTAGTCTCGACCGGATTCCGCGGACGACCATCGCTCAGTCTATGGATGTGCTCTCCTCTATGGCTTCATTGGCGGGTTATCGGGCGGTTTTGACCGCTGCCAATGCTTTACCTTCCTATTTTCCGATGTTGATGACCGCTGCCGGAACGATTCCCCCGGCCAAGGTATTGATACTCGGGGCGGGTGTGGCAGGCTTACAAGCCATTGCCACGGCTAGGCGTCTGGGCGCTCAAGTGGAGGCTTTTGACGTTCGGGCCGCGGCCAAAGAAGAAGTGCTTTCGCTCGGGGCCAAATTTGTTGAAGTCGAAGGTTCGACCGATGATACTTCAGCGGGAGGCTATGCAGTCGAGCAGACTGAAGCCTACAAACAACGCCAAAAAGAACTCATCCATGAGCATGCGGCCAAGGCTGATGTGATCATTACTACGGCCAATATTCCTGGTCGTAAGGCTCCGCTCCTCGTCGAGGAACGCACCGTCATGGCGATGAAGCCCGGCAGTGTGATTGTGGACCTCGCCGCAGTGACGGGTGGCAATTGTGCATTGACCGAAGATAGCAAAACCGTAGTCGTCAACGGAGTCAGCATCATCGGCAACTCTCATCTCGCGGCTGAGATGTCGAGCGACGCCAGTCGGCTATACAGCAATAATGTCTTCAATTTCTTCAGCCACGTGTTCCGCGATGCGGAAATCAATCTCGAAGACGAAATCACAGCGGGTACGCTGATCCAATAAAACTCTCCATAGACACACATTATGGATCCAATCATTTCCTTCCTCACTGGTCATCTCACCTTTATCTACGTATTGGTGCTGGCCATCTTTTTGGGCTTTGAGCTCATCGCCAAAGTGCCTACTGTACTCCACACCCCCCTTATGTCGGGCGCCAATGCGATCAGTGGAGTGGTGATCATCGGAGCGATTCTCCTCGTGAGGCAAGCCGAAGCGGATGATTATCTCGCCCTTGGCTTAGGTGCCCTCGGGATCATCCTCGGCACCATCAATGTCGTGGGCGGACATGCTGTCACCCACCGAATGTTGGAGATGTTCAAAAAGAAATAAGTCATGCTACAAGCTATCGTTGATTTAGGATATTTGGTTGGGGTGATTTTGTTCATCCTTGGGCTACGTCGTTTGAGTAGTCCGCAAACTGCTCGCGCCGGCAACCTGATGGCCGCGGCTGGTATGGGATTAGCCGTCTTGGTGACCTTGATCTTGCCGCTAGATAAGGGCGGCGATCATTATGGGTTGATATTGATCGCTTTGGCGATTGGTAGTGCGATCGGGATGATTAGTGCCAAACGGGTCGAGATGACCTCCATGCCGCAGATGGTCTCCATCTTCAATGGGCTGGGTGGCGCTTGTGCGGTAGCGATCTCTATGGTCGAGCTATACAATTACCAGGCTCAATTTGAAAGTATAGGCGCTGAATCAGTTTCGATGGGGGCACATTTGACCACGCTTTTGGCCCTCTTTATTGGTGGCGTTGCCTTTACGGGTAGTATTCTGGCCTACGGCAAGCTCGACGGTTGGATCAATGATCGTAAGTTGCGCCTGCCTCAGCCGACGCTGATCAATATGATTTTGCTTTTGGGAATATTGGTTGGGATTGGTTTCAAGCTTTCTAGCCCTGCTGAACCTTTCTTTTGGGTGTTGATTATCATGGGCGTCTCTTTGATTTATGGGATGACTTTTGTGATCCCGATTGGGGGGGCCGATATGCCAGTCGTGATTTCTTTGCTCAATGCCTTTACGGGAGTAGCGGCTGCCTTAGCTGGGCTAGTCTATGATAATAATGTGATGTTGGTGGGCGGTATTTTGGTAGGTTCTTCGGGTACGATCTTGACGGTTTTGATGTGTGAAGCCATGAACCGATCGCTTTGGAACGTCATCATCGGTGGTTTTGGCAGCACCGGAACGGCACAGGCCCAAGAAGGCGATCAGGTAGCCCGAGTGATTACCCCCAATGATGCGGGAATCCTCCTACGCTATGCCAATCAAGTGGTGATCGTTCCGGGATACGGAATGGCTGTCGCCCAAGCGCAAAAAGTCTGTCATGAACTCGAACTCATGCTCGAAGAGCATGGCGTCACACTCAAATATGCGATCCATCCTGTAGCGGGCCGAATGCCCGGCCATATGAATGTACTTCTCGCCGAGGCCGACGTCTCTTACGACAAATTGCTCGATCTCGATGATGCCAATAAGGCCTTGGCCGATACTGATGTGGTGATTATCGCTGGGGCGAACGATGTGGTCAACCCTGCCGCTGAAGATGATCCCGGTAGCCCGATCTATGGTATGCCGATCCTCAAAGTGCTCTTAGCAAAAAATACCATCGTGCTCAAACGATCGATGAGCCCAGGCTATGCAGGCATCCAAAACCCACTTTTTTTTCACGAAAAAAACCGCATGCTATTTGGCGACGCCAAGGCATCACTCAACAAATTGGTCGATGAAGTCAAAATGCTTGGCTAGGCGTTGTATATTCGCCCTATGCCAAGCACAAAAAATGCAAATCCGGTATTAACCGTCTTCCTGACAGTTTTTATCGACCTACTTGGGGTTACGATTATCATACCGATTCTGGCGCCTCTTTTACTGAAGGATGATGTCATCCTTGGCCCTGAATATAGCGAGACCTCCCGCAACATCATTTACGGCCTGTTGTTGGGTAGCTTTTCTTTTTTACAGTTTTTTAGTGCCCCGCTGCTCGGAACGATGTCTGATAAATATGGCCGTCGGAAAGTGCTCAATTACAGTCTACTGGTAACCTTACTCGGCTATGTGGTTTTTACCATCGCGATAATGAACAATAGCTTAATAGGCTTATTTGTAGGTAGGAGCTTAGCGGGTTTGGCTTCGGGTAATTTGGCGGTGATCAACTCGGCTATGGCTGACATCAGTAAGCCGGAGGATAAGGCGAAGAACTTTGGTTTGATTGGGATGGCTTTTGGGATTGGTTTTGTGATTGGGCCAGTCTTAGGGGGCGTCTTGGCCAGTAGTGAGATCGTGAGTTGGTTCAATTATTCTACGCCTTTTATGTTTTCGGCCCTATTGGTCGTAGTCAATATTTTGTTGGTTTATTTTAGTTTTCCTGAGACGCTTAAAAACCCCAATCCCGACGCGCGGATTTCTCCTCTCAACGGCTTTCGCAATATCGGGAAAGCGTTCCGCAATGCGGAGATGCGTAGTACCTATCTGATGATCTTTTTCTTTTATCTAGGCTTTAGTTTTTTCACCCAGTTTTTCCAGCCTTTTTTGATTAAGAAATTTGATTTTGGTACCAACGAGATTGGTTACCTCTTTGGCTTTGTGGGAGTAGTGATTGCGATTACGCAGGGAGTATTGGTACGAATTGCTTCAAAGCGCTTTTCACCCAAAGCGACCATTCGTGTCACTTTTGTAGGTCTAGTCTTGTCATTTTTGGTCTTGCTTTTACCTGACTCTGAACTGGGTTTATACCTACTGATTCCCGGTGTGGCTCTATTTCAAGGTTTGACGGCTCCTAATCTGTCAGCGATAGTCTCCAACTCAGCGGGTAAAGATGTGCAGGGCGAAGCACTGGGGATCCAACAATCGATGCAGTCTCTCGCCAATATGTTGCCTCCATTGGTCGGAGGGGTTGCGGTAAGTCTTTTGATTTCTTTGCCTATCTTATTAGCAGCAGCCTGCACTTTGATTGCGTGGGCGATTTTTATGTCTTCGCAAAGATAACTTACATGGACGCCTTCTTTTGGGACCGCTGGCGATTGGCGGGCCGTATGCGAGCCTTCTCCTCTCGAGAACTCTCAGCCGAATATCATCGCATTGACACCGCATTGGGATTGATCCGCTTGCGTGATACTGGAGGTGATAAACCTGTCTTGATGATCATTCCCGATGGCCCCAATGTGATCGAGCATTACGATGAATTGATCGAGCTGCTGCGATCCCATTTCCGCATCCTTTGCTTTGATCTGCCCGGCTTTGGCTTTTCCTTTCCCAAGAAGGGCTGGAATTACTCCTATACCGCTGCCAATGCATTATTACTGGCATTGATGAAGCATTGCCAGGTCGAACAGGCTACTTTATCTTTTCCCTGTGCCAACGGCTTTTATGCCTTAGCGTTCGCCGAGGCGTATCCCCAAAAAGTCAGTCGCTTGGTCCTCGTCCAAACGCCTGCTATGTCCGAAATGGCCAAATGGACAGATCGCACCGTCCCCAAAATATTGCGGATACCACTCATTGGGCAGATTGCGATGGGTCGGACAGAAGAAACCTTTGCCAAGAAGTGGTACAATTATGCTTTGCCTCGCGATTTGGATCGTAAACCTTGGCAAGCAAAAGCAGTTGCCGCAGTACGTAATCAGGCTTGTTTTTGCCTCGCGAGCTTGAGTCAAGGGCTAAAAAAAATGACGCATGTCAGATTGACCATTCCTCAATCTGTCCCGGCGCTACTGGTGCATGGCGAAAGAGATTTTACGCATAAACCCACGGATTTTAAGAGTGCCAAGGCATTTCGGGCTGATTTGGAGCTGCGGCCGTTTGCGAGTTGTGGGCACTTTCCGGATTTGGAAGCGCCTGAGGCTTTTGCTAACCTATTAAAAGCCTAGCCAAAATGGAGTTTCGCTTTGAAATTGATAATACGCCTGAGGAAGTATTTCGCTACTTATCCGATATGCCCTCTTTTGTATCGGTACACCCTCTGATTTATCGTATTAAGTCCTTGCCCAATGGGAACCATTTGATTCATGAAAAGATCAAACTGGGACCTATTCCATATCGATTTACCTATCCGGTAATTGTCCATGCAGATGAGGCAAAAGGCGAGGTGCAGATGTTTGCGACCATCAAAAAGATGATTTTTGTGAATCTGGAGTTTAAAATCCTCGCAGCTGGCGATAAGACCATCGTAGAGGAAAAAGCCTCTGTAAGATCGGTACTGCCAGTAAAGGGGATTTTGAGACGCATCTTTGCGCGCCAGCACAAAAGGATGTTTGACAATATGGGGAGCTAAATATTTGTCGGCGCTAGATTTGTACCAGTCGCCCTTCGTCCCAAGCCCAATCACTACTCGAAGCGCCACCAATCCAAACGCTTGCGGCTTCAAACTTAGCTTCGCCAGCTAGTACTTTTTGTCCTTTTTCGCTTAAGCGAACGCTTCCCTCTGTCTCGACAAATAGGGGCGTCAAACGCTCGATGCGATGAAAATACTGGCTGTCGCCAAAGCCTCGCTGATGGTCATTACGAAGCATACTCCCCACCCACTTAAACCTACTGGGCAAACCTTCGCTCAGTAGCTGTAGCATTTCTTTTTCTTCCAGCGCTAAGCCGTTTTGCTTATTAGGAAAACGTTGTAAATGTAGCTCAAGTGCTGCTTTTAGCGAAGGGAAGGCAGTGGGAAAGTCTTGCTCGAGCATTTCCAGCAAAGATTGTGGGTTTGCAGCCGAATAGGCCTGATATACGCGATTCGCGAATGCCAAATCTGTGGATGATAAGGACAAACGTTCCGCGAAGAGCGGGCCAAAATGATGTGCTGACAACTGACCTAGGCCTCTAAAGTCCTCTATCTCTGCATGATCTTCGGGACAAACGAGACTGACTGTTCCTGCAAATTTTTGTAGTGCGCTGAGGGCCGCGATCATATTGATCTGACAAAACAGATCGTACTCAAACCAAAGCACGATCTCCTCATAAGTCGAGAGCTTGTGCAACTTTTCAAACTCATTGCGCATACTGTCCACTTGGTCGTGATCTTCAGGCTTATAAGTTTCGTTGATAAAATTGCGTCTTGTTTCAAACCAGTCCTCAGTCAAGACAGGGTAGAGGGCAGGCCCTTCGACAAGCATTTCGCGCCAAATCATGATATCGCCGGCTATAGCCGAACGCTCAAATTCAGGACGCGTAGCGTCGCCATTTAGGATATGGAGAGTTTGAGACATAGGAAAGTACTGAGTATTAAGTATGCAGTATGAAGTAAGAAGTAGCCTATATGATCTGATAAGGATTGATTTCCTCGGTCTAAATACTAAATACTAAATACTAAATACTAAATACTAAATACTAAAGTCTTACTACTTAAAAAGGCAAATCTCGCTCATGTAGGATGAGGAGGATCAGGACTTTGTCTTTGAAAATCTGGAAAATCACGCAAAAGTCATGCTGAATCCGCCCGATACGGTAGTCGTGGGAACCGGATTTGATGCCATCGCAGACCGGAAATAGCTCTGGAGAGCGGGGGATTTCACCAAATACCACATCCAGAAAATCGTCTATTAAGGCTTCAGCTTCGTACGTTAATCCTTCGTCTAAGTATGCATTGTAAAGGCCATCGATATGTTCGACGGCAAGTTTGGTCAGGACAACCTTTCTTTTTTCTGCCATTTAGGGTGTGCGTTAAAAAACTCAGCTTCAGTGACTTCACCGCTAGCCTTAGCATCGCGTATCAGTCGGTTAAAGGCACTAACTGATAATGGCTTATGGCCGTTGGGTGAACGCTTTTGCTGAGCATCTTTGGTCTCTTTGGAGCGTTGCAGGGCAGAAAGCAAATGGTAGACATCGTTTGCCAGGTCTGGCTGGCCCTCTACATCCACTCTAATTTGAGTGACATTGCCTTTATGGTCTTTGATTACTTCTATTCCGTCCATACACTTATTCTTCTAATTCCAATATACGAAATTTTC
>JBCAWW010000130.1:0-9480 GCA_038534415.1 Bacteroidota bacterium
CACAATACCAATTATCAGATGAAAACCTCCCCCTATCTTCTTCTTTTGTTGCTAAGTCTCCTCTTTGTAGCCTGTGGTCCCGAGCGAAATCCCAATATCGTAGTGGTCCACTTACTCAATGAGCCCCCCAATCTTCATCCAACCAATTCTAATAACGGCTATACCAATCAAATTAATTCATTGTGCTACCAACAACTGATGTACCCCGGTAGAGACAATGGTGAAATGGTAGCAGAGCTAGCGCAAGAAGCGGTCGAAATTTCTGAGGATCGCTTGACCGTTAGCTTTACGGTAAGGGAAGACGCCAAGTGGCCCAATGGCAAGCCGATTACAGCTGAAGACGTCGTCTTTTCTTATAAAATTCTCGCCTGCCCCCTAATCGAAACGGGGCAAAGAGCGGCGGGTATTCATCGGGTAGCATCCTTTACAGTTGACCCCAACAATGACCGCCGCTGTACCGTCAATTTCAACGAGTATAGCATCACCAACGCGCTGATTGGTGCCTCAACCCAGATCATGGATCGTACTTATTTTGATCCGGACAATGTGTTAGGAGGTTTCAGCTTCGCAGAACTCTTATCCGAAGACTCCGTTTTGCTATCGGACCCTAAATTGGTAGCCTGGGCCAGTAGCTATAACGATCCTCAAATGGGACTCGATCTCCAACGGATGAAAAGTGGTAGTGGCCCTTATCGCATAGAAAGTTGGTTGCCTCAACAGCAGATCACCTTAGTCCGCAATCCAGATTTTTGGGCCAAAGGCATAAAGACCGAAAAAAATCTATTTGAGCAGGGGCCAGATAAAATTGTCTATAAGTTCGTCAAAGAAGACAAAGCGGTGGAGCTCCAATTCAAACAACAGGAAATAGATCTCTCCTACATGATGAGCAGCGTCACCTATGACGAATTGATCGAGAGTGAGGCGGTTAAGGATGGATATCACCTAGGAGTGGTACCGCGAAATAATTATGCCTTTATCGCCCTCAATAATGATTCAGATGGTATCGATCACCCTCGTATCTTTCAAGACAAAAGCGTGCGTAAAGCTTTAGCTTTGGCTCAGCCTATTGATGATCTTATCGACCAGGTATTGCCGGGCGTTGCCACTCGAACGGCTTCTCCGATACCGCCTTTTCACCCTGACTACAATCCCAATATTGAGTTTTTGCCTTACGATCGCGCCAAGGCAGCCGAGATGTTGGATGCAGCGGGTTGGCGGGATACAGATGGCGATCGTATTCGCGACAAGATAGTAGATGGCAGTCGCCTTCCCCTCAGTTTCACCCTTGCCTATCCCCCCAATGGTAAGGCTCTCATCTCTCTGGCCGAAAAAATTGCTGAAGCTTGGCGAGAAATTGGCGTGGAGATAAAACTGGATCCACAAGATTTTAGGAAACTCAACGAAATGGCTGGTACAGGAGATTTTGATGCGATGATGATCGCCCTGCGCACGCCAAATGTGCCGTATGACTTCTCCCAAATTTTCCACTCGGAGAGTGGCGGTAATTTCATGGGATACGCAAATCTAGCAGTAGATGAGCTGATCGAGAAAGCAAATACAACAAAAGATCTTGCGGAGCGCAAAGTCTATATGGATCAAATCCAGGTGGATATTTACGAGGATCAGCCCTGCATCTTTTTCTACAATGCCACGCGTAAACTTGCCGTTCACAAACGCTTTGGGGAAGCAAATTTTTCCCCCAATGATCCGCAAATTTCTATCACCAACTTATCCGTTCAAGGCGATTGGTCTTGGGATGGTAGTAAGTGGGTAGAGAAAAAATAAAGCCAGCAATAAGCAGGGCCACCATTCAAGCATCCTTGGATGGTGGCCCTTTTTTTATGGTGTTAAGCACTGCTTAACGATCAAACTCGTGATAATTATTTGACTCAAAGCGACCATCAGTGATGCTGATGGGGTCCTGTACTCCCATAGGAGTGATTTTATACAAAACCAGCTTGAAAGTCCCACTAATTTTAGCGTCAGTCATCGTATCGATGGTCAAAAGACCGCTATCACCTGTCGGGTCCCAAAGACGCGAATCATCATCGCTCAATTTATAAGAGATCACATAACTCGCGCCATGTGAGTTGCCCGGTTTAAATTCATATGTACCGGGTACGATGGGTTCATCCTTGAGTTGTTGAATACTAAAATTGATCAAACGCCCGTCGTCCTGCTCTCCCGTAAGGATAAACTGATGGGTTTTACCTTGGGCCGTAGTAAAATGGGTTTGCACCGCTGTGATAAGGTCTGCGTTGAAAGCCTCGCCATCGACTGTAGCCGTAAAACTCACATTGGGGCCAGCGGCCGTCGCCGCTCCAGGATCAGCATTGCCGCCCATCGGATCACCACAGGCAAATAACAAAAGGGAAAAGCTAGCTAAGAACCAAAAAAAAGAGGTGGGTTTCATAGGATTAAAATTGAGGGTTGTCAAAATCTAGGCTGTTTTATTCGGTATAATTATCGCTTTCAAAGCTGCCGTTGGTAAACTCCATATAGTCGCCATTAAAAGCGCGTAGCTTCATACTGAAGCTGCCGCTGATTTTATTGCCGTTGATGCTATTGATGGTAAAACTGGCATAAGTCTCAGGATCGTTGAGATCGAGGCTATAAAGCGTTTCGGCATCATAAAGAAGGTTGCCAGCGTATTTATCACTCGCATTGGTCCAAAATTCCTTGATATCGTAAGTAGCGGCGGCAAAAGGCCCATCCTCATAGCGTGTCAAGCCGATACTCAGCATAGGATCGCTATTTTCTGCGCCCTCTCGCCCGATTAAGGTGAAGATGTGATACTCACCTTTGCTATCAGTACCATTGCTCTGCTTGCTTTGCACAAACTCTGCTTCCCAGCTTTGGCCATTTAATTGGGCCCGCATGAAAACACTACTGCTTTTAGCCGTCAATTCGCCAGGCAGCGGGTCTTCATTTTTAGGATCATCTGGGCCGTCCGTAGGCTGGCAGGCAGCTAATATCAAGAGGAATAAGGTGCTAAAAAGAAAGCTTGAAGATTTCATTTGAATATTAAGTTTTAGGGTTAATGGGAGGAGTTGGTAGCAGTGGCGGATTTATTTTTGGACGAGTTCAACGCGACGGTTGAGGCTACGGCCTTGGTCATTTTGGTTGCTGCTGACAGGCACAAGCGGGCCTACCCCTTGGGCTTGTAAGCGGCTTCTAGAGATTTGATAGTCTTGGACGAGGGCATCTACTACCGCTTGAGCCCGAGATTGGGAAAGGGTAAGATTGTAGGCCAGACTGCCCTTCATATCGGTATGTCCGACGACATAGAGATGTAGCTCCGATCGCTGACGCAGCAAAGCCGCAATCGCATCTAGCACGGGTGTTGACTCCGCTGCCAGGACTGCTTTGTCAAATTCGAAGTAGAGGCCGTAGATAAGTACTTTGCCCTCGCGGTCAAGCTCTCCAGACATCGCTTCTGGATCTGCCCAAACGAGTTCATCCTCTACTGCTTGTGATTCGATCACATCGAGCATGACCACCACTTCATCTTCACGATGTTGGTAAAAGGCGATAGCCACGTAGACATTGCCCTGAGGGCGCTTCAACTCTCCGGCGATAAAAGCGGTGCCACCAGAGGTAGCGGTTCCATGAAAAAGGGTCAATTTTCCATTGGGGGGGAGCGGGTTTTTGCTGTAGGCAGTATTGAGCCAGGTTCTGCCGCCGACTTGCTTGGCGACATTACTACTCTTGAATAAACCTTCAACCAAGACCTCAAAGCCACCTTTGCGGAGCGCTGTCTGGTAATTGAGATAGACTTCTGAGACAGAACGCTTCCCCTCAATCGAATAAAAGATGCGGCTCAGTTTACCGGCTACTTGACGCCAATTTTCGATATGCCGATAGCCGCTAAGCGGCCCCAATGCAATTTCATACTGCTCAAAGGCTTGCTCTTCGTACCAATGAATCTCTGCACCGGGATAACGAGTCAAAAGGGGATGATCTTGGCTGTTTGCCGCGTCTTGAGCGAAGAGACTGAGCGTTCCCCGCAGGCTGCATAAAACCAGCACTATCAATCTAAAGGATACTGACATGGCTACAGGATTTGGACTTTGAGACTAGCCACACCAAGCTCCGTTTGTACACTCAGGAGATAATAGCCTGGGCCTAGCATACTGACATCTAATTCGTGCCTGCGTTCCCCGATGGAGGGGTAATCCAAATCCTCACGTATCAAATCCTGACCGATAATGTTGCTGAGACGGATGCTTACTTTTTGGGGTTGCTCAAGTTCAAAAGAGAGAGATAAGCGTTCCCGGGTCGGGTTGGGAAAAGCTTTTAAGGCCAACTGAGCCGCCAATCGATCCTGCTCAAGGCTAGTGGTGATCTCGCCAGCTCGAAACATATGGGCATGATTGATATCGACCGGCAAGCCAAATGAGAGGACCGCAATGCTATCCATATGCATCAGCACATAGCGTTCGTCAGCCGAATACCAAGTATAACGTACGATCTCCTGACTGCTCGCCACCGGAATAATCGTCCGCAGCGTATCGGCAATCGACTCAGTAGTCCGTACTCTCAATACATTGTTGAAGGTACCGTAAGGCGTAGTCAGACTCCCATAAGCGTCGACAGTACGAGTAGTGATTTTGTCGCGGGTTTGCTCAAAAGTCATGCCCCCAGCATCTACCCATTGTACACCATGAGCTTGGTCCGAAACGCTCGTCTCATAGGTAAAAGGAAAGACCAATTCGAGATCAGGATCTTCTTCCAAAATTTGATAAAATCCAGTCGAATCGGTAGCAGAAAGAATACTGGCAGAACCTAAATATTGCAGCGAGTCATTGGCAAAGCGATAATAGGACCAACTCTCAGGCGAATTAGCGACCGGCAGGGCAAAGGCCATATTGGCAGAGGGAAAACTATCGGCAAAAACGGTCGTGGTTGGATCATAAAACTGCCAGTCCCAAGTTTGATTGTGGCCTAGAGCGCTAAAATCCCAAGTTTGATTGGCACCCGCCGGGCCAGGATTCCAATAATCAAGGCCCAGTTTGACCGGAGCAGACTCTCCGATATTGAGGACAGTATTGGCATTGATAGTCGCCTGAGCCCACACAAAGGTGGTCAAACTCAGGCAGCAGATAAGGCTAAAAAAGGTTTTCATAAAACTGTATTTGTAAGAAAATTTAGGGCATAGGAAGTCCGTCTCTCCAAGGAGAGTTAGTTGTTTAAGGGGCATAAATCCGGCTAAGGATTCAGAAAAATCAATAGGTGGATCGCTGTGCTCAAGCCTAAGGCGCTAAAAAACCAGATCCATTGTTGACTGGCTTTGCGGCCGGCGGCAACACCGTAGATGATCACACTAAGTAGGGAAAAGATAAGCGCCCAAAAAGGATGTGCTACATATTGGAGGCCTTGGCCTTTGGGTAGTGGGAAAAGGCGGCTGATCAAGATCAACAGGCCAATCTCGAGGAGCAAAAGCAAAAATGCTTTTAAAATGATACCACCGATAAAACGCCAAGACTTTTTCATATAACAGGCTTTGGGGGATTGCTTGCTACAAAGTTGGGGAGTTTAGGTACTCCAATCAATTACCCCTTTGGGTGATTTTGCTGGGGAGGAGTGAGGTCATTTTTTTCTTTTTGCCGCTGCGCGGAACGCTTATTTGTGGTATTCGGATACTGGGCACACCACCTATTACACCAGCTTGTCTTGCATGGCTTTACGGACTGCCTCTGCTCGATTATGGACGTGGAGTTTTTCGTAGATATGCTTGATATGTGCCTTGATCGTATTGGTACTGACAAAGAGTTGATCCGCGATTTGGCGATAATTACGGCCCTCACATAACAAGCCTAAGACCTCTGTCTCGCGAGCTGAAAGAGGAGATTTGACCGGATCCTGATGAAAAGAGCCGATCACCCGCCGAGCGATGCGCGGACTCATGGGCGAACCGCCTGCCTTGGCTTCTTCAATTGCCGCTAAAAGCTTAGCAGGAGGAGTTTCCTTGACCAAATAGCCCGTAGCCCCAGCACAAAGCGAGTCAAAAATATCATCATTTTCTTCTTGTACGGTCAGCATGATGATGTCAAGTTTGGGATGCAATTCCCGCAGTTTAGCAGTACAAGCTATTCCGCTCATGCCCGGCAGTTGAATATCCATCAGCACAACATCTGGTGGATTGTCGCGAAGGTCTTTTAAAGCAGATTCTGCGTCGGGAAAGCTGTGGCTACAGCTAAATCCCGGCGAGCCATTGAGGATCAGGCTCAGCAGTTGACGGATCTCTGGATCGTCTTCTACAATGGCGATATAAATAGGACGTTGGTTCATATCTGAATTTAGCAGAATATTGTCGCACCGACCATTACCCATTTGGGTGATTTATGTTTTCCTTGGGGATTTGGACGATGATGTGAGTTCCGATTCCCGGAACGCCTTTAATCTCTATTTTAGCCCCCATCTCATTGACTCTTTGCTGCATATTGTTGAGACCATTGATGCGGGAAAGCTGGTCGAGCTCAAAGCCCAATCCATTGTCCTGAAAGGCAAACTCAAGAAAGTCGTCCTTTTCAGCGATCTGTAGTTTGACTTCACTGGCTTCCGCATATTTCAGACAATTGTTCATCGCCTCCTTAAAAATCAATAATAGCTGCCTACGGATATTGAGATCAAAGCGATAGTCATGTTCGGGAGGCAGGCTATTGTCATAGTGCAAATTGATGCCGCTGTCCTCAAAAAGCTTCTGGCCAAATTCGAAGATACGTTGAGCGGTATCGCTCAGGCGGTCTTTTTGCGGATCAAGGGCCCAAATAAAGTCTCGCATGCCGCCACTGAGGGCTTTGACATTGTCGTCAATCTTATTGAGCATAGATGCGACTTCGGGTGATTGCTCTAGGCGCTGGCGTAGCAGACCTGTATAGAGGGAAATCTTGGTGATTTTGTTGCCGGACTCATCGTGAAAATCTCTAGAGGAGCGAGCTCTTACTTTTTCGCGTTCCGCAAGGCGGGCCTGCTCTATACGCCGCTGAGTCAACATCTCCAAACGCAGCTTACGCGTGCGATAACGAATCAGGGCGTAGACCAAAACAGCCAATACTAATCCATAGATCAAATAGGCCCACCAAGTTCGCCATGGCGGGGTATTGACATGAATCCGCAAGCGAGTCGGCTCCTCCTGCCAGACTCCATCTTCATTGGCAGCCTTCAGCTTTAGCACATAATCCCCCGCTCCTAAATTGGTAAAGGTGGCAAAACGACGATTGCCGATATATTGCCATTGATCGTCCAAGCCTTCCATCTGATAGGCAAATTGGTAGCGTTCGGTAGCACCGTAACCGATGCCGACAAAATCAAATCCCACCACATAGTCGCGCCAAGAAAGCTCAAGCAGTTCGGTATAAGTGATATTTTGGGTGAGGATAGTAGGCGATTGAGGGATTTTCTGGCCGACTTTAACTTTTTGATTGTAAAGTGAAAGCTCAGCAATCAAGGCACGTGGCACCTCATCCGCATCTTTGACACTGTCAGGGTGAAAACGAGAAAAGCCTTCGATCCCCCCAAAATACATATAGCCATCCCGCCCATACGCGTAGGAGTTTGCACTAAACTCATTGCTTTGCAGGCCGTCCTCCGCCCGATAATTGCGAAAAGTCAGCTTCTGAGGATCAAAACGATCAATCCCCTGATTATGACTCATCCATAGTTGCCCATTTTTATCGGCGAGTATGCCATATATGCTTTCATTGGTCAAGCCATCAGCAAGGCCAAAGCGCTGCCAACGGATGGGCAAATATGGACTCGGCTTTCCTTGCCAAGGGCTCTGTTCGGCACCGGGCATCAGTTCTACCCGATACAAACCATCTGCCGCCAACCAAAAAACGCCCGCTTCATCTTGATAAAACATTTTGACCCCCTGCCCTGCCAAAACCAAGGAATCAATCGGGGGCAGCAAAATATGTCGCAGAGCAAACTGACCGTCTTCTCCTTGATAAACCCGGCTCAATCCTCGCTTAGAATTAACCCATAAGTTTCCGTCCCGATCAAATTGTAGATTTTCGGCTCGATTGTCCAAGAGAGAATAGGGGTCTTTAGGATCAGCGCTATATCGCGCAACGCTCAATTGGTCATCCTGGATCTTGAGATGTTCTATGCCCGCGGTAAAATCTCCTAGCCAATAAGAGCCATCCGCTACGGGTAAAATATCGGTGATATAGGGTGTTTTGATCCCTTCAGGACTAGGCGACCAGACTTTTACGATTGGTGCGGGAGCATGGGCAGGGTCTTGGTATTGGGGCAAACGCAATCTCACTAAGCCCCCAAAACTCCCTATCCATAAATCTTCTTGGGCGTCTTCCCAGATATTTATGTTTTGAGCCGTGGGAAGTCCTATTTCGGCAGCCGGATAAGCGTATTGATGCCATGCGCCAGCCCCATCCGGAATAAAGCGCAGTAACCCATAGTCGTAGGCTACTGCCCAAAACTCCCCTTTTTGGGTTTCGGTTAAGCCAAAAAGGTCCGCAGCAGCCAATGGATCAGGGCTGGAGGGAGAGCTCGTATAAGTCTCAAATATCTTTTTGCCCAAGCGTATCTGATATAAGCCTTGGGTAGAGCCAAACCAAATGTGGCCTTCTCGCGTCTCGATGATCGTTTCGACCGGCCCGGTGGCTTCTGTGGTAGCAATTATCTGAATCGAGTCTGCCTCTGGAGGGAGATAGGCCAACTCTTCGTAGGTGCCGATCCAAAGAGCTCCCTTTTGGTCATAGGCTAAGCTACGGACGTAGGGATGGAGCTTAGTCTGATCTGGAGAGGGCAAATGCTGAGCAGTATTGAGGTCCATAATGCGAAAGCCAGACCGGATCGTACCGTAGCATAATTGCGTCTCATTAAGCAGAAGCATTTCTTCGATACCATGATCCATTGGAGGCGCCTCCGCGGGTAGCTTCAATTGTCGAAAGTGATCTAACTCAGGCTCGTAGCAATAGATACTGCCATAGATATTGTCTCCTCTTTGGTTGGAGAAGCAAATATAAATACGTCCTTCAGGAGTAGGTAGGCACCTTTGCGCGCTTTCGGCAGGCAGGTTTTTGTAGGTCTTTTTTAGGTCGACGATCTGCCAGTCTTGAGGATCGTCTTCGGGATTTTCGAGGCGGTACATACCTGTCTGGGCGGTTATCCATAGACGCCCCTTGGCGTCTTGGACACAGCTATAAATCGTTTTGACTTTATGATCCCAAGGGATAGGACAATAGGTCCATTGTTCGCTTCGTGGATCAAAGCGACTCAGACCGTTTTGGGTACCGACCCAAATATATTGCTGTCGATCTTCATACAAATAATTGACCCAATTATGTGGTAAGGAAGACTGATTATCTGCTTGTTTGAAAACACGGAAGTTGCTCCCATCAAAGCGATTGAGTCCATCTTCAGTACCAATCCAGATAAATCCTTGCTGATCTTGCATGAGGCAGTGGACACTGGACTGACTCAAGCCATCGGCGAGGGTATAATGCCGGATCTTAT
>JBCAWW010000131.1:0-9469 GCA_038534415.1 Bacteroidota bacterium
TTCTATCTTTTCGCAGATGTGGACGCCTGACTATCATCCTGAAGGCTGCCCTCCGGCCTCATTTATCACTTTGCATTTTGACGCTACCGAAAAGAGCAAATCGCCCATCGAAATGACTTGGAGCGATGGCGGCATCAAACCTTCACACCCAGACATTATCCCAGCGGATCATGACATCGGTGGCAAAGGCGGTAGCAATGGTGTATTGATCATCGGAGAAAAAGGCATCATCTCGACCAATATCAATGATAGTTCTCCGCTGCAACCCAAACTCTACCTCAATGATGGCACCACTGACTTTGGGCCAGAAGTAGAGAAAAATGATGAGCCGGAATATGGCCACCAACGCAAATGGGTGGATGCTTGTAAGGCAGGATTTGGTAGTGAGGAGCACCAGGCGCTTACTTCTTCCTTTGATTATGCGGGTCCGATGACCGAGACCGTTTTGATGGGCAATCTAGCGATCAGAAGCTATATGCTCCGCAAAGAAAATGACAAAGGAAAGATGGAGTTTTTTGCTCGTAAGAAGCTCCTGTGGGATGGCGAAAATATGCGCATCACCAATCTAGAAGAAGCCAACCAATTTGTTGGTCGTAAGTACCGCAAAGGTTGGGAAGTATAATTTAAGTAGGGACGGCTTGTAAACCGTCCCTACAACATATCATCAGGTCAGCAAATTGCCCTCATCGTCCCATTGGGCGATTTCATTGCGTTTACTTTGATCGACGCATTTGGCAATCCAATCTTCATCATACTCGACATCATGCTCGGCCAAAACCTCGGCTGGTACTCCATCCCAAACATTGGGGCGGTTACCGACATAACCAAGGTCTTCAAAACCCATTTTGGTCGTATAATAGCCGGTAACAGTTAGATCACGCATCCGGTTAAAAAATTTGATCCCATAGGCCATATCAGGTTTTTTGCCATCTGGGTCAGGATAAGCGATATCTTCTATAATCGCGATTTGCTCCTCATTGGTCGCAGCCTTAAAGAGTTTATTGAATCGGCGATTTGACTCTTGGTCCAACCACATCAGGCCGCCACGGATGGGCAATTGATGCGAAGGGATATCCTTGACGATAAACTCGATAAACTCAGGTACCTTGGCGTCATTAGCAGAGCCTGCCGTTTCGGTAGCAGGCAAAATGATGTCGCAGAGGATGGCGATCGATTCTAATTCATGCTCATTGAGAAAGATTTCGGCTTTGATTTTTTCATCACGCTCAATCTCCTCGGGAGTACGGCCATAATATTTTTGCTTGGCTGCGGTAGCCACTTCAGCTTCTTTGGTGCCGGGCGTACATGCCGCCACACCCATACTCGCTCCGGCCACGGAGCCAATCAACAATGCTTTGAGTGATTCTCTTCTGTCCATGACTAGCTTAGGTTTTGTTTTTTGACTTGATCGATGATGAATTCAGAGGTTCTCATAGAGAGTGCCATGATGGTCCAGGTACAGTTTTTATCTGCCTGAGACACAAATGGGCCGGCATCTACGATAAATACATTGTCGACATCATGTAGCCGCTGCATTGGATCGGTAACCGATGTCTTAGGATCATTGCCCATGCGGGTAGTTCCGACTTCATGGATAATCTGTCCAGGATTGGCTAGGCCATAATCCTTGTCAGCACCGGGTTTATCTCCCAATACTGTCGCGCCCATCCCTTGGAAGATCTCTTCAAAAGTATCTTGCATATGCCGCGCTTGCTTGCGCTCCAAATCGCTCCATTGATAGTGAAACTTCAATACCGGGATCCCAAACTGGTCCACGACCTCCGGATCGATCTCACAGCGGTTTTCGTAGCGAGAGATGCTTTCCCCTCGGGCCGAAATCCCCATCACCGAGCCATAAAAACGTTTTACGTCTTGCCGTAGCTTAGTGCCATAGCCACCGATGTCACCACCGATATATTCATTCATCGCGGCAATATTATAGCCAAAGCCATAAGAAGGCATGCCCATCCCTCCCCAAATCTCGAGGTGATAACCTCGCGGGAAGTCTAGTTTCTTATTGTCTAACCACCAAGGTGAATAGACGTGCATACCGCCCACCCCATCTTCATTGTAGGTTTTGCGGTTCATCATCTGAGGTACAAAAGCCGAACGGCTTGCTCCTGTAGAGTCATGCACATAGCGTCCGACTACATCACTGCTATTGCCGAGGCCGTTGGGGTGCTGGCTGCTTTTTGAGTTGAGCAGGATACGCGCTGAGCTACAAGCTGAAGCCCCTAGTACGACGACCTTGCCCCGCAATTGATATTCGCGACGATCTTTTTTGTTGATGTAGGATACTCCTGTGGCGCGTCCTTCGGCATCAGTAGTCACCTTGCGCACCATACAGTCGGTATAAAGTTCTAGTTTACCGCCATTTTTTTGTGCGGGGAAGATCAAGCAAGAACCTGCCGAAAAGTCTGCATATTGATTACAAGAGCGTCCACACTGGCTACAGTAAAAGCAAACCCCACGATCGTTGTTGATCCGTTTGGTCAAGATCGAAAGCCGAGAAGGGATCACATCGACTCCCGCTTTGCGCGCTCCTTTGATGTAATAGAGTTCGTGCAGACGCGGCTTAGGGGCTGGCAAGAAAAAGCCATCAGGATCGTTATAGCGACCTTCTTTAGAGCCAAAGACTCCGATCATCTTGTCTAGCTTATCATAGTAAGGCTTGACATCATCGTAGCCGATGGGCCAGTTTTCGCCATAGCCATCTACGTCCTTGTGTTTGAAATCGACAGGACCAAAGCGGAGCGAAATCCGCCCCCAGTGGTTGGTGCGACCGCCTAGCATACGAGAACGCCACCACATGAAATTGGTGTCTTCGCCTTGCGTATAGGGCTCGCCTTCCACTTCCCAGTCCCCCCATGATTGGTCATAGTCGCCAAAAGCGCGGGTGACACTGGCACCGCGACGAGGCGACTCCCAAGGATTTTTTAGCTGGGTCTGGGTCTTGGGGTCTTTAGGATCAAAAAAGGAACCAGCCTCCACGACTGCGACTCTAAGGCCGGCTTCAGCAAGCTGATTGGCGGCCATCCCTCCGCCTGCGCCTGATCCCACGATTATGGCATCATACACATCAGGAGATTCAATAATTTGCATGTTTTGTAGTAGTTTATTCGGTCAATTTTTATTGCAGTATATAAGTTAAAGCCTATATCCTAGCTTTGAAAAAAAACTGCCTATTTATTCGGCACAATCGGTATCAAGCGAGAATCTGTCAAAGCAGCGGTCCGATGCCCTGCCGTTTTGAGATATTCGGGATCGTTGGCAAAGGCAATAAAAGCCTCCACACTTTTGTGCTTGACCAAGAGCATCAGATCCCAATTTTCGTCGGTAGGTCCGATCAAGGCGGGCATCACTTTACCGGCGTAGATGACGGAGCTGCCTGCCTTTTGTATCAGCGGTGAGGTATGCTTCATATAATGTCGATACGCTTCCTCGCCTGAGATACTTGTTTCAGGAGCCAATTCGGGAGACTCGCTATAATCCGCTACTTCCTTATACTTGAGTAGGTTGAGCATCACGACTTCACCTTTGAGGCCGCTGCGAAAGAAGGCTTTTCCAGCCTCCGGTGTGCCGTGGACGTATGTTTCTTTCATCTTACTATTTTTTTTGAAGCAAAATTTCTTGCCATTTTTGGTGTTTTTTTTTCTTGGGGCCGCTGCGCGGAACGCTTATTCGGGGCGCGCTAGCCTATATACAAAGCATTCATCTTCTTCAAAATTGCGCTCTTCTACAAAGCGAAAGCCCTGCCTCTCATAAAATCTATGCGCTCGCGTATTGCTCTTTAAGGGATCAATGAGGATCGCCTTTACTTCAGGCTTGGCAAAGCAGCGAGCAATCGCTTTTTGCATCATCACGGTCCCATATCCTTGGCCCAAATCCTGCTTCTCACCGATCCAAATATCAATGGCTCTTAGATTGGGCTCGACTTCTCCCCAATAATGACTTTCCTCCTCATAAGGATCGATGATTTGGACAAAACCGATCGGACGTCCATCTAACTCAGCAATCAGCATTTCGCGCCAAGCAGGATTTCGCGGCAGTTCTAGTTCCCACTCCCAATCGTCAGCCCCAGCGTCGAGTACATGAGGCTGCTTATCCCAATGCTGGAGTAGAGACAAATCGTTCGGCGAAGCCGGTCTGAATACGATACGGTCAAATAAATGCATAATTTGCTCCTGCTTCGATTACAAATCTGGAAACACTTTACTCACTTTGGCGGTGATATAATCGCCATAGGTGCCGCTAAACTCATCTAGATTGGCACCATCCCAACGCTGAGGACGGCTACCAACGGCTTTGTCTATCGGCACAGCCTTGATCTCGGCCTCAAAACTGGGATCAAAGAAAAAAGGAAAGGAATAGCGATCCCGGCCGGAGCGATTTAAAACCCGATGCGGGGTCGAGCAATAATAGCCTCCTGTCATGCGGTCGAGCATATCGCCGATATTGCAGACAAAAGCTCCGGGCACCACAGGCGCATCGATCCAGCGATCTTGGGTCTTGATCTGCAAGCCTCCGACCTCGTCTTGTTTGAGGATGGTCAATAAACCATAGTCGGTATGCTCACCGACGCCCCATGCAGCCTCTTCGACTGAGCGTTCCCCGACGGAGGGGTAATGAAAAATCCGAAACAAGCAAAGCGGATCATAGGTATAATGCTGATAAAAAAAGTCAGCCTTCAGCCCTAAACTCAGAGAAATCCCCCGCATCAAAAGCTGCCCTAATTGCTGCATGGCCTCGATATAGGACAACACGATCGTTTTTAGAGCAGGGATTTGAGTAGGAAACAGATTGGCCCCATGCAGGAGTAAGCCTTGCTTAACGCTTTCCGCCTCTGGTCCGAGTTCGGTGCCAAAATAGAGCCCTTCTTTTTGGTCTGGTTTGCCTGCAGTCAGCTCATCTCCAACAGGAAAAAAACCTCGCCAAGCCCTCCCTCCCAAGGCCATTCGAATTTGCAACTTTTCGGTCTCGGGCAAGGCAAAAAATGCTTGACTCAATCTTTCCAAATCAGCTTGGAGTGAGTCTGAGATACCATGGCCTGAGATGTAAAAAAAGCCAAATTCGGTGCAGGCATGATGAAGCGCTTGAGCCACAGCATGATGATCGGCATCGGGCTGGTGTAGAGCAGAAATATCGATAACAGGGACCATAATCCTAATATCAGTTTCCCCCACAATTAATGCAATCACTAGGCAGAATTAGCAGTAAAAAAGGAAGTGGGATAACCAGACGGCTATCCCACTATCAAACACAATTAAAACGCCCTAAATATTTTTATCGGGGGTAAGCATAGTCCCGATTAAAGACAAATTTTTGGTCCGTCAGCGTGAGTAAAAAAGCGATCAAATCTATTTTTTCATTGGCGCTTAGCGCGAGCCCGCCGACTAATTCTGGCGCAAGCGTCTCATTGCTTTCAATCCCTTTGACGTAATGGTTGAGCACCTCTGAGAGCTTGGCAAAGCGCCCGTCGTGCATATATGGATGCGAATATTTGAGATTGCGCAGGCTCGGCACTTTGAATTTGCGATCATCTGCGGGCTTTTGAGTGATATTCATCCGACCATGATCTTGCAAGAAGGTATCCATCGGCAAGCCATTGTTGGCAAAACCCTGATTGCTAAAGAGCGGTTCCTGATGACATGAGGCGCAGTTGGCTTGGTAGAGTTTGTAGCCTTTTTGCTCCTGCTCGGAGAACGCTACCCCTGTTTCGCCGCGTTTGACTTGGTCATATTTGCTATCGGCGGACACAAAGGTCAATTGAAATTGGGCCAAGGCTTTGAGCAAATGCTCCCCCGTAATGCTGCTATCATCAAAGGCTTGATAAAAAAGCTGCCGATACTGGGATTTTGATTGTAAGCGTTCCACGACAGTGGCAATATCACTATCCATTTCTGTCTCAGCCGAAATCGGTGCTAATGCCTGCATATCGAGATGGTTGGCCGCTCCATCCCACATAAAACTTTGGCCCCAAGCGAGATTCATCAAGGCAGGTGAATTGCGCGTACCGATTCGGTCCTCGATGCCATGACTCAACTCATGATCGACATGGGTAAATGCGGTATAGGACAAATGACAGCTCGCACAGGAGATCGTACTATCACGCGACAATACTGGATCGTAAAACAGCATTCTCCCCAAGGCTACGCCTTCTCGACTCAAGGGATTTTGGCTAAAATCATAGCTTGGCTTAGGCCAAGTATCAGGGTATGCTAGCTCAAAATAATTTCGCTGCGTTGCCATCTTCCCCGCTAAGCCTAGCACTCCCAACAAACTGGCTCCTAGCATGATCCACTTATTCATCTGCTATGATTTTGAAAAGTGAAGCCACGGTGGCAGATAGTTGAACGCATTGCTCACCCGGAGACATCAGAAGGGGTTGCTCCCCTAGCTCGACTGCTTGCAAAAACGGGTAGAGATCAAGTCCCAGCAAAATCTCAGCTTGGGGTTCACAAGCGAGTTGTACCTTTTGTACACTCGCAAATGGCGGCAAATAGCCACCTAGGTGATAGACAAAGCGCTGCTTAGGACTACTTGCCAAGGGACTTTTGCCTTCCAGTTTGAAGTTGATATAGCCGGTATTCCAACTCCAATACATGCCCTTGGTAGGATCAAGGTCTCCGCCCATCGCTCCGGATACATTGGTCGCACTATCAATCCCTAGCTGAAAACGAATTTCATCAAATTGCAGGCCTGCTTTAAGCCCGATCACCAGGCTATTGGGTTCGGCTAAGTCTAGTAAATGATAACTCTTTTTCTCTGCCCAGACCTCCTCTCCATTGGCCCAAAGCGTGATCTCACTGATATAAAAACGCAGCTTACTAAACACCACACTATCCCCTCCATAGGCGTAGGCTTGCTCAAAAAGCAGCCTTTCCCCCTTAAAAGTCGGCATTAGGTTCAAAGACGGAGCCCCTTTCTGCCCCATCATTGAAGAAAAAATCAACATCACTATGGTGAAAAATAAGCTACGCTTCATTATCTCTTGATTTCAAAGGTATAGATGCCAAGCAATACAAAAACTTTTGGAATCGTAAACTTATTGGCGGAATCATCAAACTACTGTTTGCCCCTCCTCCTCAATCCCTAAAGGGTTTGCATTAGCGTCAAGTTAAGGGCTCATGCTTTGTTTACTGCTTCGCAGAATAACTTATCACAAGATCCTAGAAAAAACTCTCTGTCTTGCTAAGCTCCTCCGAAGCATCTTTAGACATATTCCTCCCCTTATCCCGAAGTCAGGATAAGGCAACAAAACCAAATCTGTATAGTAAATCGTAGCGGTCAACAAACTTGTAAAAAGATCATAGTCAGCCTATAGCTTATTCGCACTTACAGGTCAGATTGTCTGCGTATATCTGTTTTTTGAGACGATATCCTTTTTGGTAAGGATAGCCGCCTCCTATACCCATATTTTCGGATCGGATGGTATAGATACAATCAAAACTGAAGCGACTAATGCCTTCTTGTAGGTCATTAGGATCACAAAATGGATTATCGGCGGGGGCACAATCGGTAGTAGTAAGATTGCTGACGACATGTTCCAAGATGTACTTTACGTCTACTTCGTATTTCTTAGCGAGCGCCTCATTGACATCGGTAGCAAACCTGCCATAAGGCTCGCCTCGTCGAACGATAGAGTCGTCAAACAGCTCAAATTTGTCGATAAAGAAGGAATGGATGGTTGCTACTTTGGCAAAGTTGCTTTCCTGATCAAAATCTAGCGCTTCGAAAGCGGCAGTAAACTGTTTGCTTTCTTTGGCAAATTAGGTGGGTGAAAGCGGCGTCAAATCTTTGTCTATCCAGATCTCATTGACGAGATATTCATAGCCCATCAGGACTTTGCCTTTACCCGCACCGAGGGTATCTGATCGACTACATTTCATACGCACATCCGCAGAGCGAGAAAGATAGTAAAGACCGGGTCTACGGCTAGCAGGAAGGGGCAATTTGTAGGCCTGATCAAGTTCCCAAACTCCTTCATAGCCACTACAAGGGCAGTAATCTTGCACTTCGGCTAAGTCTAGATATGGAGAATTGAAATTGGCCTGAAAATCTTGGTCAAAAAATGCCGCCAAGGGATGTCCTGTTACTTCAAAGGCCGGACTAGTTTCGGCTTCTCTGTTCCAGAACGCCATCACGATAAAGCCGATCAAAAGGCTTCCACCGATGCCCGCAAATAACCAATAGAGTTTATGCCGATAATTGTGCAGTTGTATGCTAGAAAGGCGCTGTTTTAGGTTCTCGTTTTCAGCCTTTACCGATTGGAGGTTTTCACGAATGCTCTTTTCTTGAATCAAGCGATCAATGTTTTCGATAGATCGCTGGTACATTCCTTCTGTTGCTGTACCAGATATCAATTTTGAAAATTGACTCGCACTGATGCTCAGGTCGCGTGAAATCGTCCCAAAAGAGGTTGGACCAAATTTGGATCGGATCTCATTCCAAGGGCCATATTGCTCTTCCAGCTTGGCCATGAATTTTTCTCTGAGTGTCCCCTCCATTTCAATCTAAAATCCGATGTAAAAAGGTGTAAAATCGTTTAAAACGAATCAATAATCTAACTAAAAAGCCCTAATATTAGAAATAGCTGCTACTAGCTTTTTGTTTGAATCTCGCGACTACTACATGAATTATTTCCAAAAATCCTTAGGTGTAATTGCCTTAGTATGGGTCTTTAGCTTTGTCTCTCATAGCACTAAGCCTCCCAAAAAGGTTTTATTTGTTGGCAATAGCTATACTTATTTTTGGAATCTCCCCCTCTCCGTCATGACGATGGCTGAAGACCAAGAGTTAGATCTCTTCACTCAGCAATCCACCGCTGGAGGGGTTAACCTCGGCCAACACTGGCGAGGAGAAAAAGACCTACAAACTTTAGAGATCATTCAAAAAGGCAGCTTTGATGCCGTGGTCTTGCAGGATCACAGTCTTCAAGCCATCAAGCATCCCGATAGCTTGCTACATTATGGTAAGCTTTGGGCTGATGTTATCCACAGATCTGGTGCAGATGCATATGTCTATCTCACTTGGGCCCGTGAATGGGATCCCTATATGCAAGCACCCATCACAGAGGGTTATTCTAAACTCGCACAATTGATTGATGCGACTGTTATTCCCGTTGGTCCAGCCTGGGAACGAGCACGTAGTCTACGCCCTGATATTGATCTTTATGATCCCGACGGGAGTCATCCTTCCCCCACCGGCACCTAT
This sequence comes from Bacteroidota bacterium, assembly GCA_038534415.1. Lineage (GTDB taxonomy): Bacteria > Bacteroidota > Bacteroidia > J057 > J057 > JBCAWW01. The sequence continues at coordinate 9,214 of JBCAWW010000131.1, forward strand.
TTGACGGCATGTGTGTTTTATGGTGTGCTCACAGGCGATTCGCCGATTGGGCTCCCTCATAGGCTGATCAGTAAAGATCAGAATGAGGAGAAATTATACATCAATATCCAATCTCCCAATGATGCAGCTTTTTGCCAGAAAGTAGCAGATGAGATGATTCAAAAATGGGCTAGCCAAAACTAATATGTCGGTAGATAAAGCTTCGTTTTCGCGCTCACAAATAATAAAGGACCTAAAGTAAGGCCGATTAATTGTG
>JBCAWW010000132.1:0-9400 GCA_038534415.1 Bacteroidota bacterium
GGCAATCGAACCATCAGGTGAAATAAAGTCGATTGAACTCAGCCCGGGAAAGTGTGTGGTGGGAAGGTATGAAATCTCATTCTTCCAATTTAGAAATGCTTGGGTGGAAATTTATCAATGGCTAGAAAGCAAGAATCTCCAAAAATCAGGCGATGCCTTTGAAGTCTATCAAAATAATTCGAGCCAGCATCCCCAAAAAAAGACCATTATAGACATTTGTATTCCCATTGATTAAGGAGCAGCCTATTTACCAAGACGAGAACTGCGATTTAACGCCTAAGGATTCGAGTCTTTTTTGAATTTGTGAAACGGCTTTATCTGTTGAGTATTCTTGTTCAAACAAATTGAGCAATTCCGCTGTGGTACTTTGTCCCAGTTTCTCTTTCAACAAAGAGACCTCTTCCTCTTCGATGGTTAAGAAGTATTCATAGTCGTCCTTATCCTTTAGTTTCTTAACCATCTCACCGATATCATGTCCATGAACGACTATCTTCCCCTCATCCGACTCATAGACAACAATCCGCATTCGAATAGTAGCCGTCTTCTCTTCGTATAGTATTCTTTCCATATTACTTTTTATTGGGACTCATTGCCTTAGGGGTCTGTTTTAATGAGATTGATTTTGCGTTATCAGCTTCTTATCGCACCAATACCAGGCAACATCCTCACCTCCGGCTTCATAAGGGGCATATTTATCAAATTCCATCCCAACTTTTTCCATTACTCTTATTGATGCTTTATTTTCCTTCATCGCAATTGCTATTATCCGGCTCAATTCGAGTTTATCAAATCCGTATTTCAAAATTGCTTGAGAGGCTTCAGTGGCAAAACCCATCCCCCAATATTGAGGCAAAAATCTATAGCCAAGATCAATCTCATCAAATTCAGGCAGATAGGCTAATCCAGCCCAACCGATAAATTGCCCATCATTTTTCAGAAAGCTAGCCCATCTCCCGTATCCATACTTCTTATAGTCGCTAACTCTTGTCCGTATCGCCTGCTCCATTTCTGCCATAGATTCAAGCGGAGGTTCTCCCGTATACTTTTGTACCTCAGCATTCGCATGTAACTGAAACATTTCCTCTTTATCAGCTAAAGTGATTTCTCGCAACAACAATCTTTCTGTTTCTATCAAAGTTTTCATTTTCTCTGCCATAAAGCATTGTATAAATGTTTACCACAAAAAATTAGCGGCCTAATCCACGATAGTTATCGGGATACGCCGCCAATTCTTATTTCGTTCGATTTACTCAATCCATACCTGGCACGCCCATTGGTGCACCGCTCGTCCGCCAGTCAAATTCCGGCGCTTTGCGCTCACGTGGATATACCTCATCGAGTGAATCTCCTTTGTAAAGACGACCGTTGATCATCACATAGCTGATCGTATTGGTATTGCGGATGTTGTCCAATGGATTGGCATCCAAGATCACCAAGTCGGCAAGCTTACCGGCTTCGAGTGAACCCAGATCATTTTGTAGGCCAAGGGCCTTGGCGCCAAGGATCGTTGCAGCTTTCAAAGCATTGTGCGTACTCATGCCGCCAGCCTGCATCGACCAAAGTTCCCAGTGATAGCCCAAGCCTTGTAACTGACCGTGCGAACCCACTCCAGAAATGCCACCTGCTTGCACAAGATCGTCCACAAACTCAGCGTGGCGACTAAAAATATGCTCCTCTGGCAAAAACCAAGAAGCACGACGACGGGATTTTTGGTCTAGTTCTGTCTTGGGTGTAAAATGATTGAGCTTCTCATCATTTTGTAGATCCTCAGTCGCGTAATAATAATTTTCTGCCCAAGGGCCACCATAAGAAACCAATAAGGTCGGCGTATAGGCTGTCTGCGTCTCCGCCATCAGTTGGATCACATCCTTGTATAGCGGATATATCGGGAATGAGTGCTCATGGCCAGGATAGCCATCGATCACTTGGGTCATATTGAGTTTGAAGTCAAGACCGCCTTCTGTAGTTGGCATCAGGCCTTGCTCTTTGGCTGCTTGAATGATCCATTGACGATGCTGACGATTGCCGGTGAGGTACATCTTGATCGTCTTGGTGTGATAGTACTCAGAATACTGCTTCAAGACGCTCCTTGCGTGCTCAAGGCTCGTAATCCGATAGGCCCAAAAGCCGACTCCAGGTCCGGTAGAATAAATCCTCGGACCAAGCATCATATTGGCCTCGACCATATCGCCATAAGTCAAAACATCAGTCGTAGCGGTTTGTGGATCGCGGGTGGTGGTAACTCCATAAGCGAGATTAGCAGCGTAAATCCAGACTTGATTTTTGTGCAATCCCCAGTTGGGCCACATATGCGCGTGCGTATCAATAAAGCCAGGCACGATGGTTTTGCCGCTCATGTCCATTTTTTGGATCCCTTCGGGAACGCTCAGACTCCCCGCTTCACCGACTGCTTTGATACGAGCATTTTTGATCAGCACATCCCCTTTTTCGATGATCTGGTCTCCGTCCATCGTGATGAGACGAGCATTGGTCAAGAGGACTGTCCCTTCGGGTACATCGCGCGGCACAGTAACTTTTATACGCTGTTCGGCCGCTTTATAGCTTTTGTCTTCTGCTTTCTCTTCCTCAGTTGATTTTTTCTTCTTCTTTTTCTTTTTGGGCTTGGCTGCCTCGGCAGCGGCGGCTTTGGCTTTAGCAGCAGCTTCTGCTTTAAGCTGCTTTTCGACTGCTTTAGCCGCAGCTATATTATAGACAAAGTAGGCATTGCCCAAGGACCAAAACACTTCCTCACCATTGGTATCCCATTGCGGAAACTCGCCACCTAATTGCGTCAATTTTCGCGCCGGGAAAGCTGCTTTTTCAGGCTTAGCGACATTGATGGTAGGGACTTCTTTGCCTACATAGGGGACGGTCACCACATAGATATCATTATTGATCTGAGCCAAGGCCTTATCGCCCTTGGGTGCCATGGTGATCATGGATGCCTTGGAGGGTTTGGGCTTAGGTTCTTGCATGCCATTGTAGAGCATACTATGATTGTCGCCATGCTTATGCCCTTCGATTGGGTTGGAGACAGGGAAGGTAGTGATACCCGTGATCTTGATATGCGATTTTTCGTCAGTACCATCCCAACGCATAGAGATAAGCCCTTTTTCATTGTGAGAAAAATAGATACGCTCATCCATAGTGGTAAAGTGCGGATTGAAACGCCCATCCGCCGACTTGATATTGGTAATCGTTCCGCCGGAGGCGGGAATCCAAGCGATCTGATCTTGCATGCCAAAGCCAAAGGGGCTGATCGCATTTTGAAAAGCTTGATTAGAGCCTTTGATAAAGACGATCCGATCCGTCTTGGCATCGTAAACAGGATCAGAATAAGTACCGCTTTGGTTCGTCAATTGGGTTGGGCTGCCACCAGTAGCAGCGATTTTTTTGAGGTGGCCTTCTTTACCATCCCAGCTGACATAGATGATAGATTTGCTGTCCGCTGTCCAAGTGGGCATGGCTTCCGTATAGTCGGCATCGGTGAGTCTTTTGGGTTCCCCCTCGGGGAACGCCATCACGTAAAGGCGGTTCAGAGCCGTGAAAGCCAGCATTTTGCCGTCGGGGGAGCGTTCCGCATCGCGAATCTGCGTCACGATCATCTCCTTTTTATCCTCGATCGGATAGTCAAAGCGTACCTCAGGACCCAGATCGATTTTTTCGTCCACTGCAAAGGGAACCAAGCTTGCCTCTCCCCCATCGATAGGGAGTTTGTAGATTTTGCCCCCATAGGATGCCAACAAATGTTTGCTATCAGGCGTAAAGGCCATGGCCGGATATACGCCCAAGGGCGCAATCGATTCTTGCTCATCGCGCTGCACCGGATACGCGAGCCAGGATTCGTCGCCAGTTTCGAGATTTTGCTTGACGAGCCCTGTCTGAGTATTGTAGCGAGAGCCGTAGACCAACCATTTGCCATCTGGCGAGAGCGTAGGAGTAAAGGCCGAGCCATAGCGATTGGTTTTGCGACTTAGTTCACCAGTTTCGCGATCATAAGTGGCGAGTTGGTATTGGGGAAGCTGAGCGTTGTACTGCCAGCTACCACGTCTTTGAGCAAACCACACATAACGAGCATCTGGCCCAAATGCTGGTTCGACATGCTTCATATTTTCGGGCTTCTTGGTGAGCTGTACTCCGCTACCGCCTTCTTTGTGATAGAGAAATAGCTTCATGAAGCGCTTGCCTTTGGATAGCACGAGATAATTGCCATCAGGCGTCCATTCTGCGGATTGGAGCACATCGGTTTTTTCTTTGGTGATCTGGGTAGAGTCGCCTCCATCCACATTCATGATCCAAAGATTGTCATTGCCGTCGCGGTCAGAGATAAAGGCGATTTGCTTGCCATCTGGGCTAAAGCGAGGATGGAAGTCAAAGGCCATGCTCTTGGTGATACGCTTGGCCTTGCCTCCTTCGATGGGAAGGAGATATAGATCACCGAGGAGATCAAATACGATTTGTTTGCCATCGGGACTGACATCAAGGGACATCCATGAGCCTTCGTCCGTCTGTAGCTGCATGCTACGGCCGGGCTCTAAGGAGAGAGCTTTTTTCTTTTTGTCTTTGGTATTTGCTGATTCTTGTGCCTCTAAGGGTTGCCATCCCAACAGCACAATCAAGCTATATATGAATAGCCGATTCCAATTTCTCATAAGGCTTAGTAGTTTTTTGTTTCCAAGCAGCAATGTGTCAAAAAAAGTTGGGATTGCGTAACTTCCTCTAAGAGGCAGGAAAAAGTGGCAGGATTTTACAGAAATACTAGCGCCACAATGAGGCTTTGCCTAAATTCTTGAAACGAATCAAAAACATAATATCAATATCCTATGGACCGCGTTCGCGAAATCGCAAAAATGATCGACCACTCTTTGCTTCATCCAACTATGTCCGATGAAGGCTTAATGGCTGGCTGTGAATTGGCCAAAAAATTTGACACCGCATCAGTTTGTATCAAGCCTTATGCGGTCAAAAAAGCGGTAGAATACTTAGCTGGATCAGATGTGCTAGTGGGTACTGTCATTGGCTTTCCGCATGGCAATAGCAGTACGGAGATCAAAATCGCAGAATGCGAACAAGCCTGTGAGGACGGAGCAGTTGAGATCGATATGGTGGTCAACGTTGGCAAAGTCTTGAGTGAAGACTGGGCGTTCGTCAAAGACGAAATTGCCGCGATCCAAGCAGTCTGTCAGAAATATGAGGCTGCTTTGAAAGTGATTTTTGAAAATGATTTCCTACCAGAGGATCACTACAAAATTCGCCTTTGTGAAATCTGTACCGAAGTAGGGGTAGCTTTTGTCAAGACTTCAACGGGTTATGGCTTTAGCAAAGGCAGCGATGGCAAATACAGCTATGCCGGAGCCACAGATCACGATCTCAAACTGATGCGTAAGCACAGCGGCCCAGCAGTACAGGTAAAAGCTGCGGGGGCCGTAAGGACTTTGGACGATGCATTGCGTGTCAAAGAACTAGGCGTTACGAGAATCGGAGCCTCCGCCACACAAGCCATAGTAGAAGAAGCGATGCGTCGATTTGCGGGAGCGGAGATAGCGGGAAGTGGAGAAGCGGTTGAGGGCTATTAGGAAGGTATCTGCTACAAGGCAGTATTAGTATGCTGCCTTGCAGCAAATCAAACAATAAAAAAATGAAACTAGGTTTTGTCAGTGCGATACTGCCGGATTTGTCTTTTGAGGAAGTCCTACGGACCGCGGCGGAGATCGGCTATGATTGTGTAGAAGTCATGTGCTGGCCTGAAGGCAAGGCAGAAAGGCGCTATGCTGGGGTGAGCCATATCAAAGTAGAAGATTTGGATGAGGCGCAGGCCAAGGAAGTGCTCGCCTTGTGCGACAAATATGGAGTCTCCATTAGTGCGCTGGGCTACTACCCCAACCCATTGACGCCAGAGGAGAGCGAAGCGAAAATTTATCAGGAACATATCCGGAAGGTGATTCGTGCTTCAGCTCTCTTAGATATCCATCAAATGAATACTTTTGTCGGTCGTGATTGGCATTGTTCTGTTGATGAAAATTGGCCACGCTTTGTTGAGGTTTGGGGAGCGATCGTACAATATGCCGAATCTCATAAGGTTCGTATTGGTATCGAAAACTGCCCCATGCTTTTCACCCGGGATGAATGGCCTGGTGGTAAGAACTTAGCCACGACTCCTGCCATCTGGCGCCGTATGTACGGGGATATTGATAGTGACTTTTTTGGGTTAAATTTTGATCCTTCTCATTTTATTTGGCAGCAAATGGATTATTTGAAAGCCATGCGAGACTTCTCGCATAAGCTTTTTCATATTCATGCCAAGGATGTTCGAATGGACTATCATCGGCTAAATCAAGTGGGGATTATGGGCTTCCCCAACGAATATCACACTCCCAAGCTACCGGGCATGGGAGATGTGAATTGGGGGCAGTTTTTTTCGATCCTTACTGACACGGGCTATGCCGGCCCTGTTTGTGTCGAGGTAGAAGATCGGGCGTATGAAGGTTCGCTTGCGTTGCGGATAAAGTCGCTGCAGCAGAGCTATAATTTTCTAAGGCAGTTTGTGCCGGGAGCATCTTCCTAATAATACCGCCATTTTGCTTTCGGGTGCGCCGCAAAATGTTGCTTTGGGGTGCGCCGCAAAATGTTGCTTTTAGATACGCCGCAAAATGTTGCGGCGCTACTAGGCGCAATATTGATTACGGTATTGTACCGGCGTACAAGCTTTATGTTTTTTGAAGAGTTTGTTGAAGTTAGAGACATTTTTGAAGCCACTGCTAAAACAAATCTCTTTGATGGTATCCTGCGTTTCGGCCAATAGTTTGCAAGCGTAGCCTATGCGGAGGTCGATCACATAACGCGTAAAGCTCTTGCCTGCCACTTTGCGAAAATAGTGCGTAAAAGCTGATTCGCTCAAATTGGCGATAGAAGCTGCTTCGGTGCGATTGACACGATTGGTAAAATTGTCGAGGATATATTGATAAACCGCTTCCATACGACGGCTGCGGGTCGGAGTAGCACGCTCTGAATAGCCTTCACTTGCCAAGATTTCGCGTTCGGCGGAGACGGACAAAGTATAAAGGATCTCCATGAAAGCAGAAATCGCCCCAAAGCTCTGCATCTTACGCAATAGCAAAAGACGCTGACAGATATCGGCCAAGGTATCTCCTTTAAAGCTAATCCCTCTTTGGGCCTCTTCTAATAGTCTGCGGATGGTAAAAAAGGCGTTGCGCTTAAATAAGGCATCGCCAAATAAATCTGCATCAAATTGTATGCTCAATAGCTTGGCTTCCTCGGGAATGTGTTCCCCTTCGGCTTGCCAACCGTGGCGCAATTCTGGACCGATCAAAATCAAATCCTCTCCCCCTACCTCTTCACGATGATCCCCTACCTGGCGGATCCCGTCAAAATCACGGAGCAGACATAATTCGTAGGTCGCATGGGTGTGTTGCAACAGATCTAAGGATGAGCCTGAACGCTCCTCTATTAGGAAGACGTCATTATCAGTTAAGGAACTTATCTCGCGGTAAACCTTCATGATTAATTAGTAGTAGATGTCCAAATGTCTATAGGGGCGTATGCATCATAAATTTGCAAAAAATTGCTTGTTAAAGGCAAATTTTTTTATCCATAAACTACTGATATACAATTGTTTAAAAAATCTCTTGCGCCTAAAAAACATTGAACTTTACCTTTAAAAAACGTCTATCTGACACTCAGAGGGGAATTGATTGCGGCAGGCTTTGCAATCGTTTTCGCTTAAAAAAAGTGCGGGTTTTTGCGCTTTATTGCAGGATTAAATGACTCCAACCGTCATTTTGGTTGACATCCGTCTCCTCATCAGTGGAAACTTGCTTGAGTTTGTCCTGGACCTTTTTGCTAAACTTCCAGCAAGTCTGGTAGCGTAGATCGACAATTTCAGAAAGCTCAGTGGCGGAGATATTGCCTTTGTTGGCGTAAACCAAAAACAGCAAATAAAAGCCTTTGAGGATAGGAAAGTGTAAACGATGAAATAGCGTATGCGCAGTAGCCGATTCATTGGTGCCACACTTCGTGCAACGCCTCGCCAGATGGCCTTGGCCTTTGGTGTATTTATCGTTTTCGCAGCGATGGCATTGGTAGCCGTTTTCCCATTTGAGCCTTTCGAGATAAGCATAGCAGGCTTCGTCATCAGGAAAAAAGGCTTGAAACTCACCAAAGTCTACCTCACGAGCAAACACGCGGGCGCGGGTTAGCTCCTTGACATTGCCTCTTAGCTCCTGATTTTCGACATCAAGCAATTGATTGATGCGATTAATCTCCTCGGATTGTGATTGCAATTTGCGATTGGCCTCTGATAGCTGCTCATTTTGCTGTTCAATGAGGTTTTTTTGAGCGATGATCTCGCTGGTTTGTAGTTGTACCTTATGCTCAATCTCCTGATTGACAGCCTCTTTGATTTGGTTGAGCTCTTGTAGATTTTGGATGATAGTTTTCTGAGCAGCCTCTTCACTATCCTTGGCGAGTTTAAACTTTTCTCCCTGTGCTACCGACAGTAAGACGACCTCTAATACCAATCCATAATTGAGAATGTAGACGATCGCGAGATTGTCCCATTCAAGATTGGCTTCTCGTCGGAAGGCAGTGATCACCACCCCAACAATCGTAATAGAAAAGGCCAAGACAAAAAAGCGAGCGGCGGGAAATCCACTGCGCCAGCGCCAGATAGAAGCCCCATACAATACCAAAAAAGGAATCAGGTAGACTGGTATAGCCCAAGGCTCGTGCGTCATTTGCTCACGCAGGATAAAATAGACCATGGATGCCCCTACCAAGGCAATCAGCCAACGATAAAAGCGCGGCCATGCTTGGTCCAATTCGAGGAAGGCGTTTGCATAAGCGGTAAAACAAAGCAAAAAGATAGCTGGACTATAGCGGTAAAAAAACTGATTTAACTCAGGAAAATCCGGCCAGAGATATTGAAAAGCCAATCCATCCTCAAATGAGATCAGCATACAGCTCAATACATAGAGTACATAGTATAGATAGAAGCGTTCTCGGATAGAGAAATACAACACAAGATTGTAGATGCCCATGATCAGGAGGATGCCATAAAACAATCCCAGCACAAAGTACTCCGTCAGCGAATAGCGGATAAAGTAGTTGTCAGAACGAATTTTGAAAAGGAAGTGGACCGGGTTTTCGGTTTTGATCCTGATATAACAAGTAGGATAGGTTTGGGTGGGAGGTAAATCAAACACAAAATTTTTGTGCAAGATCTCTCGCTTGGCAAAGGGAAATTGCATGCCCGCAGAGCGCTGGTGATAGCTGCCTGACTCGTCTGGATAATAAAACTCAACCAAACTAGTCGTCTGACACAGTACTTCTAAATACCAATTGTTGTCATAAATCGCCTCGCCCCCAAAGTTGAATCGAATCC
>JBCAWW010000133.1:0-9347 GCA_038534415.1 Bacteroidota bacterium
GAACTGTCTGAGGGAATAAAAATAGGCAAATACTTGCCCAGAGTAGGAGTTTGGTAGCTTGCATATTGATTTATCTAATCATGATAGAATAATGAATTTAGGGAATTTTCCTCTTTCGGAACTTTTCGTTGTGAAATCTGGCAATAATCTCTATCCTTGAGGTGGGGCTGGAAGTAGTTGGAACTCATCCAACATCTTTTGTATCACCAAATCACCCTTTCAAAATTCATGATTCAATCTTATCGCTTTTCTCGATTGCTAAGTATGCTACTACTTAGCCTCCCCTTCATGCTATCAGCTCAAGGCTCCGAATGGGGACTCTACACTAACTCCTTCACTTTTCATCAAGATCAATTTCAAGAGCGCGTATTGCTGGGAGGCAATACTGTTACGGCCTTTGCTAAAGATGCCAAGGGCATGCTCTACTTTGGCGTTCCCGGTCGAGGGCTGGTACGATACGATGGGGCGGCATATAGCACACTCACCGACAAAAACACTAAGGCCTTAAATCGTAATATTCGTGCGCTGGGGGTAGATCGTCAGGATCGTCTCTGGATTGGCACCAACAAAGGTTTAGTAATCTACGATGGGGAATCTTTTACGGAGTACACCAAAGACAATACTCCAGACTTTCCTTACAAATCAATCCACGAAATCTATGTCGACCTCAAAGGCAGAGTATGGGTAAGTGGTTTTGCCAACGAGATCGGCCTCAAAGGGGTCAAACTCAATGGTGGCGGCTGGTCCATGTTTGCTGGAGGAGCATGGACGCACTACAATAAAGACAATACGGAGCTTGACTACGACTTTGTCGAAGACTTTTGTATGGACCGTAAAGGCAATATGTGGGTCAGTGTTGGCATTGAAGATCGGGGAGTAGCTCGCTTTGATGGTAGTGCTTGGACCTTCTTTACCAAGGACAATACGGCTCTGCCGAACAACAAGGTCCGAGCCATTGCGGCGGGACCTGATGGTTCCGTTTATTTTGGCACGGCTAAAGGCTTAGTCGAATTTGACGGTAGCAAATGGGCTGTCACTACCCTGACACAAAAGTTTGGTATCTCTGCTTTAGACAAGCTACAAGACCTAGATCAGCCTGATGTGTTGAGCATGGCGATTGAGGACAATGGCACTTTTTGGATCGGTACCAAAGGAAAAGGGGTGATCCAGTTGCAAGGGCCCAAACGCAAAGTGATCTCGATTGAGAATTCACCGATCACCAGTAATTTTGTTAAGAAAATCCATGTCGACTCAGAAGGCCGTAAATACTTTATTACAGGCTTTAAAGCGGAAAGTCTGCTTGATGCCTCGATGGAAGAAAGTACTTCGAGTGGGCATGTGGGAGTAGTGAGTTTTATGGAAGGCAAGTTAGAAGCGGGTGATGGTTTTAGCCTTTTCAATACGCAAACTTCTGAAATGCCATCTGATGTATTTAATAAAATGAAGCTTGGGCCTGATGGTAAGCTCTGGATGGTTGACGGCTCCAATACCATCACTTCCTTTGATGGGGAGAATTGGGAGCGTTATGAGTCCAATACGAGCGCTTTGAGCGGTCTATTTTCGCTTGCGGTGGATCAGGAGGGGACGGTGTATGCTGGTGCCCAGAACGCTGGCTTACAAAAGCTAGCTAATGGTAGCTTTACCACTTACAACAAAAAGAACTCTGAGGTAGGTAACCAAGTGATCCATTTGACCACTACTCCTGATGGCACTGTATGGTTTGCTAGTTTCAAGGGGGTAAGTAGTTTTGACGGCAATAGCGTGAAAACCTACGATAAAAAGAGCGCCGGACTACCCGCCAACGTAGTGATTTCTCTCACTAGCGCGAGCGATGGCAGCGTTTGGATCGGGATGCAAAAAGGCGTTGGTCGCTTTAAGGATGGAAGCTGGACCTTCTGGAACAAAAAGAACAGCGAGTTGCCGGGCAACTTTATCGACCAAATCGCCGAAGACAGCGAGGGCAAAATTTGGGTCCTTACCCGAGGCAATAAGGTTGGTGTTTTTGATGGTAGCAAGTGGACTAGTTTCAAAGAAATGGCAGGAGAGACTTATGGCCTGACCACCATCACCACTGATGAGGCTGGACGCGTATTTATTGGTACTAACCTCCGCGGCCTATTGGTTTATGAAAATGGCAAGTGGGAGCGTTGGGGTAAAGAAAACTCCCCTCTCTATCTCCCCAATGTCAAAGCAATCGCTGCGAGTAATGGTGTGCTTTGGGCTAGTATTGCGGTACCAGACAGGCTTACTACTCCAGGTACTCCTACTGGAGCGCCTGCGGCAACTCCTACTCCTGAAGAGGCATTGAGAGCTAAAATTGAGGCTTTTGATCCTAGTGGAGTGCTGGTTCGCTATCAGTTCTAAGCGTTCCGCGAAGCGGGGAAATCCGAACCACCCCATTTGCTCTGCTCACTGCCCCTCCTTGGAAATGAGGGGCAATAGCAACTTTGCCTTGCTCCGGAGTTGAGCGTTCCGCGAAGCGGGTAAGACAAGAAAACTCTAACTAAAAATCGCTGACAAGAGCTTAAATCCTGTCAGCGATTTTTATTTTTAGTGCAGAGACAAAAGTATCTCGAAAGCGAGCATCGAGAGCGAAAGTACTACGGTCTTTATACTAAATACTAGTATTCTTAATACCTCCCTTATTTCACCAACTCCATCTCGTCGATCAAATAGCCAGCACCGGCATATTTGTCAATGATAAAGAGGACGTAGCGCACATCAACGGAGATATTGCGGCATTGGTTGACATCATAATTGACATCGCTCATAGTGCCTTCCCAGTTGCGGTCAAAGTTGAGGCCGATCAAGTGTCCCTCGCCATTGATGACAGGGCTACCAGAATTACCTCCTGAAGTGTGATTAGAGGCGATAAAGCAGACTCGCAATTCGCCGTCTTGGGCATATTGACCATAATCTCGGGCCTCGTTGAGGTCGATCAACTTTTGTGGTAGATCAAACTCTCTGTCGTCCGGTACATATTTGGCGACGACTCCATCAAGGGTGGTATAGTGTTTATAGATGACCCCGTCATTGGGTTGCATGCCTTCGATTTTGCCATAAGTGACACGCAGGGTGAAGTTGGCATCTGGATAAAAAGTCTTATCACTATAAACTTCCCGTAGTGCCTTCATATAGGTACGGTAGCGCGCTTGAATCTCTCCATCCACGCGGGCAAATTCAGGTTGTACCGCAAAGTAGAGGCTAATCATTTCGCCCATCAAGGAGTAGATCGGATCGCCGGCAAGTTTTTCGGGTGAAAAATCTGCTAGCATTGCTTCAAATCTTTCTGGATCGGTCAAGGCCGAACGAGAAAATACATCGGCGGCCCAAGCATTATAATCGCCATTGTGAGACTCGTCCACATGTGCAGCAAGCGCACGAGGGCGATACTGAGCTGGGACTTCTTCGGCTTCGGCATAGGACTGCATCAGGGTGGCCATTACTTGCTGATCTAGCGGGGCATGATAGTTTTTGAAGTGTCCGACAGAAGCCTTTCTCATATCTTCGACAGCTGCATTGGCGGCTTCCTCATCCGAGCCATCTCCATATGCTCGCAATGAGCGTCCAAGTCTGTTGGCAAAACGGAAGGCTTCGGTGGCATACCCTGCCTCACTAAAATAACGCATGCCATAGGTCAGCGGGCGAATTTCTTTATAAAGGCGTTCAAACTCCGTCAATAAGCCACCGTAGGCTTGCTGCCATTCACCGTTTGAAGCGATACGGGTCAAAAACTCAAGCTCTTCGGCTTGTTTCTTGGCGATGGCGTCATCACGTTCTAGGCCGCGTACTCGTCCGAGCCATTTTTTCCAAGCATTGGCCACACCCGCCTGCTTTGAAGCATATTGGATGCGCACTTTGTCGCTCGCGCCCATTTCTTTTTCCATGATGTCGAGGATATCTTGGCGCATATCGATACCTATTGGGTCTTCGACATTTTGGATGAGTTCCACACCGTGGGAAGTCAAATACTCATTGGTCCTAGCTGGGAAGCCATAAACCATCGTGAAATCACCAGCGTTTACTCCTTTGAGCGAAACAGGAAAAGAATGACGCGGTTGGAGGGGAATATTTTCTTCGGCGTAATCAGCTGGCTTGCCATCAGGTCCAGAGTAGATGCGGAAAAGTGAGAAATCACCGGTATGACGAGGCCAAACCCAGTTATCGGTATCAGCACCATATTTACCTACGGCAGAAGGAGGCGCCCCGACCAAACGGACATCTTTATAGACTTCGGTTACGATGACATAATATTCGTTGCCATAGTAAAAAGGCTTTACTTCGGCCTCATAATGATTGCCTGTGGTAACGCGATTGACGATGGCCTCGCTATGCTCGGCGAGCATGGCTTTACGATCCTCTTCGGAAGTATTATCGTCTATACCATCAAACATCTCTTTGGTCACATCTTCGATGCGAACGATAAAGGTCACCGAAAGGCCGGGATTGGGGAGTTCTTCGGACTGGGACATCGCCCAAAAGCCATCGGTGAGGTAGTCGTTTTCAACGGAACTATGGCTCTGGATGCGACCATAGCCGCAGTGATGATTGGTCAGCAAGAGGCCACGGTTGGAGATGACTTCTCCGGTACAGCCACCGCCAAATTTGACGATTGCATCCTTGAGGCTGCTTTTGTTGACACTATAAATATCTTCGGCCGTAAGTTTAAGGCCCATAGATTGCATTTCTGCTTCGTTGAGAACCCCTAGTAGGGCAGGAATCCACATTCCTTCGTCCGCCCGGAGAGGGGAAATCATCGTTATGCAAAGCAGTAATACCAGACTTCTCAGTAGTTTCATATCAGTAGTCAAATTACATTTTGGAGCGATAAGTTACGTTCCTAACGGGAGTTAGGCAATCGACATGGGAGGGCAAAAATTCATAAATCGTTTTGATTCTATCGAATTAATGATTCAAACCTACATTTTCGTTGGAGCTATACGGATGATCATTGCTACAAGTCCTAAGTAGACTGGGGGCCTGTCAATTGGTCTTGGAGGCGCTGAATGATCAAATTGACCGCTCTCCTGCGGATTTCTTTTTCGCAAACAAGATAACGCTCATACTCTGCCATAGTAAAATGGCCAACTAGGATTCCCACAAAATAATGCCGCAAGGAGAGATCCTTGCGAAAACGCGCCTCGATATAGGCCATCCGCTCGGGATCAGCCAAACTAAAAAATACGCCTTTTTGACCTTTGGTATAAGCGGTGAAAGCCGCAATGAGCAGCTCGTTTTGATATTTGAGCAGAGGCCGCAAGGTGTCTTGTTGAAACTGTTCCGCTGGATTACTCGCTGCCGCGAGGTCTAGGCTAGGGATTTCGGGGCGTAGGGCACGGAGCTTGTTTCGAGAATCGGAAAAGGATACATCCATATGTAGAGAACTCGATCATAGAGAAAGTGTTCCCGCTGAAATTAGTACCTTCTTGTCATCTGGTAGCTCACCTGCCCTACCTCAGGCTAGCTATTCAAAGGCAAAAGGCAGATAGTATGATCGAGTAAGCTGCTGATATTGGGAGGTATAACGGCCTTGCTCGTCGCGGATAGTCAGCAAATCTTCTTTGAGGCTTGCGTCCTCTCTTCCCGCCAACAATAATACTCTCTTCGCTGCTTTGTGTGGATTTGCTTGTATAAACATACACTGATGCAGCAACCAATTTTGTTTTGCGAGATTATTGATGATTTGTGGATAGCGGTCTGTTGGGAGAATCATCGCCAAAAGCGCCTGAGGACTAGCCAAGCGCTTACTATGCTTTACCAAGGTCTCAAAATCTAAACTCTGATCGTGCCGGGCTTGCGCTCTGGCGTTCTCCGGAGGAGTAATACCCGCCCTAAAATAAGGTGGATTGCATACAAAGAGATCGTAGCGAGTATCTGGGCGATAATCTTGCAGCGACTCTTGAGAAAGAGATAAGCGTTCCGCGAAGCGGCTAGCCTCAAAATTTGCCCTCGCTTGCTCCGCAGCGGCAGGATCGATCTCAATCGCGTCTATCTGGACATTCGGGTTGGACTGAGCATACATCAGTGCCAAAAGACCTGTCCCTGTGCCGATATCCAAGACCTGTTTTGCTTCGATCTTCGCAGCCCAAGCACCCAGCAAAATCCCATCCGTGCTGACTTTCATGGCGCACCGGTCTTGTGCTATGGTGAATTGTTGAAAGCGAAAAGTCGAAGCACCCATGGCTAAAATTACGGATATTTTATATTGTAAGTATTATGCTTTACCGCTTCGCGGAACGCCGCGACATAGCCCAAATCATGCGAGTGCGTCTAAGTGTGCACGAAAATCAATTGAGCAATCCTGAATTGGTCAAGGAAGAAGATTGTATCGAGTACATCGAAAATCGAGGCCAAGGCTGGGTCTGTGAGATTGATGCTCGAGTGGTTGGTTTTGCGATAGTCGACTTAGTCGAACGCTCTGTCTGGGCCTTGTTTTTGCATCCTGATTTTGAAAGGCGAGGGATCGGGCGCAAGCTACATCAACTGATGCTGGACTGGTATTTTGAGCAGACAGATGAACCCATTTGGCTAGGGACTGATCCTCACACTAGAGCGGCCAGATTTTATCGAGCTGCTGGCTGGGAAGAAAAGGGCTTGCGCGAAAATGGAGAGATACGATTTGAAATCAGCGCCCAGAGATGGAGAGGACGGATTTTGCCCAAATAAACTGCCTCATAAATCTCTCATAGACTTTCGCAAACCTCTACCCTCATCATTGGGTAAATGTCATTGCCTAGATCATGCTCCCATTAGTGAGGCCAATTTCATAAATTATTGAGTGCGCAACCCCCGATATTGAATTGATATCCGCCTCGCTTATGAAAGAACAAACGCTCTCATCCAGTCATGCAAAGGCTCAAAGTAGCACCACGACCCATGCGAAATCAGAGTCGACTTTTTTTGAGAAATCTCCTTCTACTCCTTTTTTCAAGGCAAACCCAAGCAGCGCGACTAAGGCTACTTTGCAAATGAAGGAGGGAGGGAGTGCTCCCAAGTCGGATGCCTCTGCGCCCCAAAGCAAAAACGATACGGGCCTCCCCGATAGCTTAAAATCTGGAGTGGAAAACCTCTCTGGTTATTCGATGGATGATGTGAGGGTGCATCGCAATTCAGACAAACCCGCCAAGCTGCAAGCGCATGCCTATGCGCAGGGGACGGATATACATTTGGGACCGGGGCAGGAAAAACATCTACCTCATGAGGCTTGGCATGTGGTGCAGCAAAAGCAGGGCAGAGTACGGCCTACTTTACAGATGAAAAGTGGGGTCAATGTCAATGATGACACAGCTTTAGAGAGGGAAGCAGATGTGATGGGGGAGAAGGCGGTTCGATCAGGTAGCCAGATATTTGGAAACCCTAGCCCTGCTATACAACTGAAGGAAAAGCCCTTTAGCGCTTCATCCAATGTGGTCCAACTGGCCAAGTTTAGATGGGATTCGAAAAATGAGAGATGGGAGCATCTATCTGGCGATAGTCCCAAGGATGCCAAAAAACCCAAAGTCCCCGGAGATTTTGAAGGGCAAGAGTATGACGATGTCAAAGATAGCTATACTAGTCTTCCCGCAGCTGCAGCGGCTGAACAGGCAACTCCTCCGAAAGAAGGAGCGGAAAAAGACAAAGAGGCAGCCCCACCTACAGAAGCTCCCATAGATGTCGCGGCTCATTGTTTGGTAGACGCTCATCTTACCATCGATCAGGTAGATGAACGACTCAGACCTCATCTCCTACCGTTTAAATCCGTTATTGGGTTTACTTATACTACCGCAGCAAATGGGTACTTAGTACGTGTAGACCTACAGTTTGGCAACTGGAAAGTTGGAGTATGGTGGCCAACTATCTGGCTAGCAATTGGAGGGGCCAAAGTTATTCCAGCGCCTAATCGGTTAGGAATTGCCCCCAGTGCTGAGTTTGGAACCCCCAACTTTGCAGGAGAAACGCCTCCCAAGGATACAATTGGAGATGTCGCTGCCTTTTCTTATAAAATAGGTGGCGGGAGTATGTACACTCCACCATGTACGGCTAAATGTGGCTGTACCAAAAAACTAGATGATTTTAGATCTGTTTTTCGCTTAGTAAAGTCTTTGTCAACAGACGAAGCAAAAATTGCTGCAATAAAAGAAAAGTATGGATAGATTGATTTTACAATCACCTTATCCTCCCATCATTTTACCATTTACTTCTAAACTAATCCGCCGTAGATTTCGTCTTTAGGTTATTGACTCAAATGTATGGCTAAATATCTCATCCCGCTTGTAATCGCTTTGACGCTCCTCAGTTGCCGCCAACGCAATATCCTCGATCCCAATACCAATCGAGATGGTGTCAAAATGTACCAAGTTCGTTCTGACAAAACGGACGAAAGTATCGTGCAATTTTTGGTGCCGCATCAAGTCTGGATTGCGCCCAATGCCGTCAAACGCAATCAATTATTGGTGTTTTTTGGGGGGACGAGTTCTTCGCCCAGACTCTATCAGGCCTTCCCGGAGTTTGCGGCTTTGGAGGGCTATCATGTGGTCAATGTGGCTTACAATAATTCTCCCTCGGTACAAGTTTGCGCGGGTGATCCCGCGACAGAATGTTTCGAGCGCTTGCGCGAAGAAACTTGGCAAGGCCGCAACACCAGTACGCGGATATTTATCAATGAAGTGCACAGCGCCGAAAATCGCCTGCGTCGTCTGATCCAGTATATGCATGAGATTTCGCCCGACGAAGGTTGGGACCAGTATTTTGAAGGCGAGGAGATCCAATACAATCGCTTGGTGATGGCCGGCCACTCACAAGGCGCGGGTTTGGCAGCTTATGTGGGGCGAAAGGAGGAAGTCGCTAGGGTGATTATGTTTTCGGGCCCCAACGATTACTCTGAGCTATATGAGGAAGCCGCCACTTGGGCCGATGGGGATTACGAAACGCCCATTAGTCGTTATTATGGTTTGCTGCATATCGACGATGAAATCATTCCTTTTGCCCGGCAATATGCCTTTTGGGAGCGTCTCGGCCTGACTGCCTGGAGCGATACCGTCCTCGTCGATGGCAATAGCGCTCCCTACGATGGCTCACATGCGCTGTATACCAATGTGCGTCCAGCGAGAAATATCCTCCCCCTCGGCAAATATCACAATGCCAGCGTCGTAGATAAGTATCTCCCCAAGGAAAACGGCGAATACGTCATGGCAGAGGTCTGGGAATATCTGCTCAATTGATCGGGACGACGAGAAATCTCATTGCAGATCAAATTATATTTACAATGAGCGTAATCAGAATCCCGATTTCGGAGCTCACCCACAAAGGGATTCAAAAAGTAGCGGCGCAAGATTTTGCGCCGTCAAAAATGAGCGTTCTGCGAAGCA
>JBCAWW010000134.1:0-9342 GCA_038534415.1 Bacteroidota bacterium
CGTAGACTTCTTGTCAGCTGATGTCAACTACATCGAATCTGAGAAGTCTCGTAAAGATCGTTGGGACAAAATGCAAAAGGCGCTCAAAGCAGATCCTTATGTATATGAGTCGCTCATGATTATGAATGATATGAAATAAGCAAGCAGCCTTGCAAAAAGCCCTTCCATGCAATATGGAAGGGCTTTTTTATTGATCTTCACTAAAAATTACATCCTATTCTAGGAGGCGATTTATTTCACCTTGATATCCTTCATTAAGGCCTTCAAGATAGGTGCGACCCATTTGATTTTTCATGCTAGGATCGGCCCCATGATTGATGAGGACTTTAATCGCCTTGACTTGGCTATTGAAGGCCGCAAAATGTAGTGGCGTATTGCCATCTTCATTTTGGACATTGATATCGGCACCTGTATCCAAGAGCGCTTGAATCATCTCTCCCTCACCATACCAAGCAGACAAGTGGATTGGCTGAATGCCTTTTTCCATCGCTGCACTGATATCAGCTCCAGATTGAATCAAAATCTGTGAACAGGCAATACGACCTTTGACTGCAGCAATGTGTAGGGGCGTTTGAGACAAATTGTTGCGAGTCTCAATTTCAGCTCCTGCTTCAACCAGCAATTTGATCACTCCCTTATGCCCTTCCTCCACGGCAGAGTGAAGCGGCGTGGAATATTTATAGTTTCTGGCGTTGACATCCGGCCCTTCAGCCAATATGTTTTGCACGATTTCACGGAAGCCTAATTCACAGGCCAAATGCAGCGGTGTATTGCCCTCTTTGTTCTTGATAGCAAGAGCGGCATTACTTTCTTTAAACTGCTTTATTACTCCCTGCTTATCATTATCCAATACCATTTGGTGCAAAGACGTATTGCCCTTGGCATCTTGTTGGATATGTTTGATAGCATTTTGCTGAGTCTCTTCTTCTACCTTCTTCCGGCGCATGATATTGGGCAATATCGAGCCAGATCGCTTGGGTTGAGGAATTACTTTTACTTCAGTATGCTTTGCGGGAATAATCCGGTCTTTGGGAGTTCCCTTCAAAGCGATTTTTTTAGTTGGGATGGCCATTCCACCCGGTACGACAGTAGACAATTCTCTACTCGAATGCAGGTTTTCTGCCATCGGAAGCTCAAAAGGGCTTTTGAGATGGCCCAACATTGCAGAGGCAAGCATACCTCCATTGTAAAAAGGAGCAGCTTCTGCCTTGGTCTCTGCAAATCCTAAGCTTTCAAAACTAGGCTTTGCACTGTTAAGATCTTTTAGCTGTAAGTAAATACTGCTACCAATCGCTAAGTGTGTGGTATAAGCCATTGGATTAGACTCCCCAATCAGTTGGATCAGATGCATCAGCTCCTCTTCTGACCAAGCTTCTGCCTCCGGAGCCCAAATCCCTAAGGCCAGCTCCTCTTGGCTGCGAGAGCGAATGGTCTGACCTAAGTATGCAAACTCTCGCAATACTTTAACTAAAGCAGGTTCTGCAAGACTGCCTCCTATCACTCTGATCACAGCCTTTACCCCTTGAGCTGGGACCATTTTCCAACAACTTTCTTCATAAACAGTTGATTGTTGGCGATCAAATAAAATGACATCTTGAATATTACTGCAAAATTCATTGCCGACGATATATCCACGACAGGCTCGTGCGTCAGGCGGCAAATGACCTGCAAACCAGCGTCTTAAGGCTGATGCATGTACATTTGAAGAATCAGGTTGATGAGCAAGGGGTTGTAGTAGTTTTTGCAACTGGCGAACGTCTTTGTTTAGTTCGTCAGCTGGAAGGTTTAGTTTTTCCAGAGTCATCATTTTACATTTCCCCTTTCCTTCAATATTCAAGAAGCATACCAAAAACATTAATCACTTATTCAAGTTTTCACAATTCGCAAATGGCCAATAACTTAGTCCCTGATAGCCAGACAGATAGTACGATTTCCAAAATATCCCTATGAGTCGGAGAATAGAAAATATCCGTGGTGGTGCCGATGAACTGGCTCGTTGGCTAGTCGATACTGTCCAATTGGGCACCGCCCAACGACATGCACTCAGTTCTAAAGAATGGCAAAATCTGTCTGCCAGAATGATCGATGCCCAAGCCAAAGGTTTGGCAAATAGAGTCACCGGCCTCAGCAAGTTGTTTGAGCAAGCAGATTGGCAAGAAAGTGTCCTCAAATACATTGGCGAGCTATATTTGCTTTGCGAGTCTTTTCGCAATTATGAGCATTTAAGTCCTGCTTTGCAGAACGAATTACTCAATCAGGCAGGAGTAGGTCATCGCAAAAAGGAGCTGCTACTACAAGCAGGGCTCGCAGACGATTGGCTGGTTTTGGGGCGCAAGCTACGGCAGGAGGATCGGATGGAAGTGCAAAAGACCTGGCTATATAGTTCGGTTCATCAACGCTACGCCATGCTATTAGAGTTTGCCGTAGGCCGAGGCAGTTCCTTTGAGACCCGCCTAGAAGTCGGTACCCAATTTCAAGCGGAAATGGTATTCTATCCTTCAGCCTTTCCCATCCGAGCCTGGTATAAGGAAGGCGCTCAGCCTGTCCCAGGCTTCCAAACGCCGAGTCAATACGCTAGCATTGCGGAAATGCAGTTGGCGTATGCAGAAGCCTTACAGCAAAATCCTTTCCTCAATAGCTTCCCCGCCCTGATAGATGGCCTCATTCCCTATCAGGATGAAGAGCAGATGGGGCTCATGGATACCCAGCAATATGCACTAGCTCTCCCTAAACACTACAAAAAAATCTGGCATCTTCTTGCTATTAGCGGTGGGCAAGCATGTCCCGTTTTTGGTGAATGGGACGGACGCCAATTTTTCCCTCTAGGTATTCTAGATCAACAACAATGGACAAGACTTTAATCAACTGGAATACACTCAAATCCTCCGCCACAGCCGGCCTCAACCGGATTCCTTTACCCGAAAATCAAGGGAGCGAGTTTTTATTGGAGCAACTTGCGTGGTACAGTTTCAAATACAAAGCCGGCTATCTCCTAAAAGCTCCGCAGGCAAGCGCTAGCAAAGCAGCGGAAGATCAGCAGCAGAGCCTCAATAGAAAAGCTGCTGCTGCTTTGGCTCAATTGATTAGCCAAAGTAATGAGGAAGGAATCTTCGAACTATTGGCCCTAGCTAAGCTTTACAATCGCCGCATTTCGGCGAGTCTTTTGCCGCTGTTTTTTGATTGGGCCATGCGTGCGAGCATTAGCAGTGAGTATGTTTTATCCCTAGTCGGGGAACGCGGAAAATGGCTAGCAGATTTGCATCCCGATTGGAAAGCATTTTTGCCGCTCCCGAATACTGCCTGGCAGGAGGGCAGCCTCAATGAGCAGTGTATTTGGCTCAGTCAGCTCAGAAAAAACGATCCCGATAAGGCGCGAGCATTACTCACTCAACGGCTCAAGCAGCAGGCCAAGGTCAAAGCGCAGGCCCAACTGATCGCTTGCTTACAAAGCAATCTCAGCCCCGATGACGAAGAAATTTTGCAAGAGGCCTATCACCATAAAAGAAAAGAAGTGCGACAAAACGCGGCCCTTTTATTAGCAAGGCTGCCAGAAAGTGAGTACGTGCAAAACCTTATTGATTTTAGCACTGAGCTGTGGGAGTACGATCAAGGGTTTCGGATCCATTTATCAGATGACAATCTTGCCGTACTAAAAGCTTTTGAGCTAGGCAAAATTCCTGTCGCGCAGCTACAATTAGGGGAGAAAAATCGTCTCTTGGCCCAATTAATGACGGTCATTCCCCTCTCTCATTGGGAAGAAAAACTTTCGATGGTCCCAGCTCGATTGTTGGATATGATGGCTCGCAATGAAAATGCAGATTGGATCATCAGCAGTTGGTTGCTGGCAACAGCTGGGCAGGGTCGCAAGGACTGGGCTTTGGCAATGATCGATCACCTGCTTAGCGGCAGCAAAAACGACAGTCCAGAACTAGTCATGAATTGGCTGCACCAGCTTCCTGATGCTTATCTGCCCGTTTTGGCCAATCTGATTGATGAGGAGGAATGGGCATCTTTGCTCAAGCATCACCTCAAAAACTTATCCGATGAAAGCAGTCTAGGCTTTTGGATTCGCTTCTTCAACCTCTGCAAGCGAGAATTACCAGTCAATATTGTTTTGGCCTTCGGACAACGCTTAGTCAAAATCATCGCTCGGCAATATCATCCGAGCTTTTGGCTCCGACAATCTATGTACCACCTAGCGAGGATGGTCCAATGGTTTCCAACGGAGACTTATTTGCGCATAGCTCAATTATGGGCTACAGATCCTTTTGAGCAGCTATGGCATCACGAACAACAGGAAGCCGCACTCAAAAAACTTTCTTTTCGCTACCAATTAGCCAAAAGTTTCCAATCACAATAAGCCCTCAACTTCGTAACTTCGTATATGGCAAGCATTATCAGACAGTTTGCAGAGCAAGAATTTGCCGCAGAACTTGAAGCCTTAAAGGCGGTTGACACTTATCCCAAACCCACCAATTGGCAACTTTCTCCTTGGGCGGTACTACAGTATATCATGGGGGCTGAGCTAGAAAATGGCTTCGAGATCAGCCCTAAATACATCGGAAATGTACGCTTGATAGAAGTAGCCATTGCTTCTTTGACGACCGAACGAGCCTTGCTACTACTGGGCGTTCCCGGAACGGCGAAGACCTGGGTAGCCGAACATCTAGCAGCGGCGATCTCTGGTGATTCAAGTCTATTGATCCAAGGCTCCGCTGGAATGGGCGAAGAAAGCATTCGGTATAGTTGGAACTATGCTCAGCTTCTGGCCAAAGGCCCAAGCAAGGAAGCCATGATTGCGAGTCCGATCCTTAGGGCCATGCAAAGCGGTAAGATTGCACGCATTGAGGAGTTGACCCGAATCTCGGCTGATGTCCAAGACACTTTGATCACCATCCTATCAGAAAAAATGCTGCCGATTCCTGAGCTCGACCAAATCCAGCAAGCTCAACAAGGTTTCAACCTAATCGCTACTGCCAATGACCGAGACCAAGGGGTAAATGAACTCTCTAGTGCCTTGAAACGCCGCTTTAATACCGTGGTTTTGCCCCTTCCGGCAAGCCTTGAAGAGGAAGTGTCCATCGTTTCGCAACGCGTAAACAAATTGCAAAAACAGCTAGAGCTACCGCACGAACTAAATGCTTTAGAAGAAATCCAACGACTAGTTACTGTATTTAGGGAGTTGCGCTCCGGCCAAAGCATGGATCAACGCACTCGTCTCAAGCGCCCATCAGCCACGCTAAGCTCCGCAGAGGCGATTTCGGTTATGACACATGGCTTATCGCTAGCGGCGCACTTTGGAGATGGACAGATCAAAGCAGATGATTGGGCAGCCGGGATGATTGGAGCCATAGTCAAAGAGCCCGAATCTGACCAAAAAGTCTTGCAAGAATACCTTGAGACCATCGTCAAAGAGCGGGACGGATGGATGGATATTTACCGCGCTTGTAAAGCACTCCTTTAAGCAAACAAAAATTGCACAAAGTATTTGGCATACGGCATCATGGACCAGGATCAGCACGGCGATTAGCGGCTGCACTAGCCGCTTTTGAGCCAGATATAATCTTGGTAGAAGGGCCTCCTGAGGGAGAGCAGCTCCTCCCCTACCTCACTTCGTCTGAACTACAGGCTCCGGTAGCCATGTTGATCTACGATCCTAAATCTCCCCAAAAAGCGAGTTTTTACCCTTTTGCCTCCTTTTCTCCTGAGTGGATCGCCATGCAGTATGCCTCACGCAAAGAGATCCCTCTTAAGTTTAATGATCTCTCCTTGGGCAACTCTTGGCCAGATAAGGATAGTAACGTTCCACGAAGTGGGCCTCATCCTCTCAGTCTAATCGCGGAAGCTGCCGGATACGCATCTGGAGAAGAATGGTGGGACAAGGTGGTAGAAAATATGCCTGAGGCAGAAGATCATTTTGCGGCAGTTTTGGAACTTATGCGCGAAGCTAGACGCATGGCCAACCGTAGCCAAGAGCTTGATATCAATAATTTGCGGCGCGAGGCCATGATGCGCAAACATATCAGGGCGGCCATCAAAGCGGGGCATGAACGAATCGCAGTAGTGTGTGGGGCCTATCATGCACCTGTCCTTGATACTCTCCCAGCAGCCAAGCACGACAACAATATGCTCAAAGGCATGAAACGCAAAAAGATGCAAGCTAGCTGGATCCCATGGACGTATGAGCGTTTGGCATTTAGTAGCGGCTATGGTGCTGGAGTCGCTTCACCAGCTTGGTATGAGCTCATTTTTAAATATCCAGAAAAACAACGGGCAGAAAGATGGCTCAGTCAAGCGGCTGTACTCATGCGTAAAGAAGGCCTAAATGCCTCCTCCGCTCAGGTAATCGACGCGGTCAACTTGGCTCAAAATCTAGCCATCTTACGAGGCCAAAGTCAAACAAGTCTTGCGGAGCTACAAGAAAGCTTGATTAGCGTATTTGATGAAGGGAGCGAAGATCGCTTAGCCTGGATACATCAACAATTGATCGTAGGGAACAAAATGGGGCAAATCCCCGCCGATAGTCCCACCTTCCCGCTGCAAAAGGACCTGCAAATCAAACAAAAAAGCTTTCGACTCAAAGTACAAGCCGAGCCCAAAACCATCACCCTAGACCTACGCAAAGAATTTGATCGTGCGAAAAGCATCTTCCTCCACCAGCTCCAGATACTGGGTATTGAGTGGGCCAAAAGTCAAAAGGTAAGTAAGCACGACGGCACCTTTCGAGAAATCTGGGAACTTTCTTGGCAACCCGCGACAGAACTACAGATAGTTGAAGCCGCAACTTGGGGCAATACAGTCAATCAAGCCTGTCAAAGCCTGGTACAACATCGACTCAGTCAGGAAAATACCATCGTCGAATTGGCGGATTGGTTGGAAAAGGTCTTTCTCGCGGATTTGCATGAAGTCTTTCCCGTGTTGGTGCAGAAACTGAGTCAACAAAGCAATCTTGCTGATCAGATTGCCCCTCTTTTGCAGGTAATCCCTCCCTTGGTCAATATCTACCGCTACGGAGATGTGCGCGACAATCAGGCATATGACATTCTCAAGCTGCTCAGAGGCTTGGTCCCACGGCTTTGTATCGGTTTGGAAGATGCTTGTAGCCAGCTAGATGATGATCTCGCGGAGAGTCGTTTTGCAGAAGTCCAAGCCGCCCAAGCCGCCTTTTCACTGATGGCGAGCCTAGGGCAGGAAGAGCTTGATCGACTTTGGCAGCAATGGCAAAACCAATTAGATTTTATCGTTCGGCAAGGCCGTATCCATCCCAGAATCGACGGCTATATGGTCCGAATTTTGTTTGATAATCAAAAATGGGATGCTGATGCAGTGGCCATCAAAATGTCTCAAACGCTTTCTCCCGGCATAGAGCACCAAGCAGCCGCTCGTTGGATAGAAGGATTACTTTCGGGCAGTGGGTTATTGTTGATTCATTATCCACCGCTCTTTCTCTTGCTGGACCAATGGTTGGCAGAGATGCAGGAAACTCAATTTCAAACGCATTTGCCCCTGCTGCGCAGAACGTTTGCCCGCTTTAGTCATGGCGAAAGAAGGCAGATGGGAGAGATTGCCAAAGAGGGCGTACAAACCAAAGAACAGGCATCTGAAGAAGAATTGGATCCCCAAAGGGTGGCAATGGTCAGACCCATATTTGAGACTTTATTAGGGATCGTCAAAAATTGAAAAAATCCCTATTTTACCGACATGCGAAAATTTTTCCCTCTATTATTTATTCTTTGCTTGAGCTTTAGTTCTTGTCTTACCATCACTGAATCCTATTATTTTAAAAAAGATGGTTCGGGTACTATGCGCTTTTACGTAGACTTTAGCGAGATGGAGACTTTGCTTTCCTATGCAGATCGCGAGCATGAAGCCCAGGCTATGGATGACTTATCGTTCGTCGAAGTCGTAAAGCAACTCAAACAAATAGATGGTATTTATGAAGTGACGCTATTAGATGAGCCAGAGCAATATCGCTGGGGAGTTGCTTATGAATTTGAGCATACCGTGGCGCTAAATAAGGCCCTAAACATCTTATTGATAAACGGACAAAATCAGACTTTCCACCCCTTCATTGAGTACCACGGTCAGCTGTTTAAAAGCAATCACATGATGAATAAGTTTGTCATGCGAGACAAACTCACCGAAGACGAACGCTTGGCACCTTTGGCAGAGCAAGTGATGAAAAAGATGGATTATAATATCCATTATGAATTTGCCCAACCCATCAAAGTAGTTTACGCTAGCCAGGAGGTTGAGCTAGTGGGTTCCAAACCCAAAAAGCTAGATTTAAGCGCCAACTTTTGGGAGCTAGAAGACAATAAGACAATCCTAGATGCAACCTTGGTATTAAAATAATATGCCCTTACCCAACTGGCTCAATTCTCAAAACCTCACCTGGTTTGGCTGCCTACTTTGTGTAGCTACATTAAGTACTTCCAAAGCGCTACAATCTATCTCGATGGGGATCATTGGGGCCGGGGCTCTCTGGCAATTGTGGGAGGCCAAAAGTATTAAAGCCTTTCTCGACAATCGATACGCCTGGGTATTGACGACTATCTTGATTCTCACTTTGGGAAGCTATTTTATCACAGAGAACACTGGGCAGTGGGCTAAGGATGTGAAAGGAAAACTCCCTTTTTGTTTTATCCCTTTGGCTTTAGGGGGGATGCTACATTTTTCAAAAAAACTTTATCGCCTCATTTGGTATGCATTTATTCTTAGTCAAAGCATCGTTGCCAGCATCTCTCTTGGGCTCTATTATGCTGATTTTGAACAAGTAAATGAAGCTATCAGCAAGAATGCCAACATTGATATTATTGGCAATATGAGCCACATCTATTTTGGTTTATTACTCGCTATCAGCGTGGTTTTAGGGCTATATTTATTTAGGAGGTTTGTGCCGATTTTCTCCTCCGGAGAACGCTGGGTCATCGCATTTTTCACCCTCTTAAACATTGTCTTTTTACATATCCTCACCTCACGGACTGGCCTGCTTACCTTTTATGTCGGCCTCTTGAGTATCGGCTTGTGGTATAGCATCAAAAACCGCAAAATATGGCCCGTAGCACTATTAATGGGCCTTATGCTGCTTGCGCCACTGCTGAGTTATCGCTTTATCCCTTCCTTCAAAACGCGAGTGGATGTTAGCATTTGGGACATTCAGCAATACCAACCAGGTTCCCAAATCGCAGCTGACTACTCTTTAGCTTCTCGGATTTTTGCGTGGCAAACAGCGCTGGATATTTTCAAGACGAGTCCCCTCTATGGAGTGGGGATCGCTGACATAGAAGATGAGATGATCAGCCGCGCCCCAAGTCAAATCCAAATAGAAAAAAGGCTCAA
>JBCAWW010000135.1:0-9339 GCA_038534415.1 Bacteroidota bacterium
AAAGATTCACAAATCAGGATATATAAGATTATGAATTCATATTAAGTCCATGATAAAGCGAGTGTTAATGCTTCGTGATATTCCTGAATATATTCAGCCGAGGCTGAATATATTAATAACGATTAATTAACCTCTCCTCCATATCCAACCAGCCTTACCCCGCTAGTTTAGCAGTTGCATTCACTACATTCTAATCACCTTTTGGAACATGAAAAACAACTACTTTACTAAGCAAACATCGCTGCTTAGTCATGGGAAAATCGCAGGTCTTTATCTGTTATTTTCGGTGGCTTTGTTGGTGCCTATGTTTGCACAACAGATTAGCGGGATTGTTACCGCAACTGAAACCAACTTACCCTTAGAGGGTGTTTCGGTGATCGTCAAAGACAGCCAAACGGGCGCCGTCACAGACAAAGAAGGCCGCTATAGCCTGAATCTTCCTCAGGGAGCCGAGACTTTGATCTTTCGCTACATTGGTTTTGCTAGCCAAGAAGTCGCCATCAATGGTCAGACGAGTATCAACCTTTCTTTAGCAGAAGACTTCACCACTTTGGAGGAAGTCGTGGTCACAGGTTATGGCTCAACCAAGAAAGTAAATCTCTCGGGAGCGGTAGACAAAGTTTCAGTCCGTCAATTGGAGAGTCGTCCTATCAGCAACCTTTCACAAGGTTTACAGGGGGTATCTCCTAACCTCAACATTGACTTTAATAGTGGAGAGCCGGGTCAGGTCGCCAAGATCAATATCCGTGGTTTCACCTCTATCAATGGCGGAGAGCCTTTGATCTTAGTAGACGGGATTCCTTCTGACCCCGCAGAGCTCAATCGCATTGCTCCTGAAGATGTCGCCAGCATCTCTGTATTAAAAGATGCCTCCTCTGCGGCTATCTATGGTGCTCGTGCTGCTTTTGGGGTGATCTTGATTACCACCAAAAATGGAGGTGATAATAAGCCACGCGTAACCTACTCTAATAATTTCTCAGCTGGTACGCCTACCGTATTACCGGAAAAGATCACCGATCCTTATATCTATTTACGCGTTCGGGAAACCTCGACAGACAATACGCCTTGGGACAATCAAAACTATAGCGATGACACTTATGCTTGGGCTAAGGCTCGCTCAGAAGATCCAAGCGTTCCCGGAGTACGGGAAAACCCAAATGCTGCCGGTAGCTGGGAATATATGGGAGATCGCGATTGGACTCAGTATTTCCTCAACAATTACTCCTACTCTCAAAACCACGCCATGAGCGTGAGTGGAGGAAATCAAGCAGCCAACTACTTCCTCTCAGGTTCTTATAACAAAAACGTCGGTGCCTTGACGCTCAATGACGATTACTTTGATCGCTATAGCCTACGTAGCAAAGTCAACTTTAAAATCAATGATTGGATACAGCTAGGTAATAATACTTACCTCACCAATACGGAACGTGTGAGCCCATCTTACTTCTCAATCTGGGATCTATACAACTTCCACCCGACTGACTGGGATCAAAATCCAGATGGTACTTGGGCCAACACTGGCGTAGGAGTTACAGGCGCGAGATTGACAGAAGGCGGTATGAGCAGCGATAAGTACAATAGCTTCCAAACTAGCTTCACTGGCCAGCTCAATCTGATTCCTAATACTTTACGGATCAATGCAGATTTTACCGCTCGTCGCGGAACGGGAGATCTCAACACTTACTATACCAAATACCGCGTAGGGTATGGTCCTAACGATATCCGCGAAGAAGGCGAAAACTCTGCTCTGCGTCGCTCGATCAAGGATGACTATAATGTATTTAATGTCTATGCGACCTTCAACGAAACTTGGGGCAAGCATCAGTTGACTGCTATCGCAGGATTCAACCAAGAGTACTTTCGTCGCGAATGGTTTTTGGCTCAGCGTGATGGCGTGATTTCTTCTTCATTGCCAACTATCGCACTCGCAACTGGTGATGCCTTAGTCAACGAAGCGGTTAGAGCGTGGGCGGTTAGAGGGGCATTTTATCGCCTCAACTACATCTTGAATGATCGCTATATCTTCGAGTTTAACGGTCGTTACGATGGATCTTCGCGTTTTCCGGAGGATAAGCGCTATGGATTTTTCCCATCAGCATCTTTGGCTTGGCGCATCGATCAAGAAAACTTCATGGACTTTAGCAATGGCTTTTTGAGCCAGTTTAAATTCCGTGCTTCTTATGGTTCACTCGGCAACCAATTTGTAAGTGAGTATGGTTATATCCCCACCATGACCGCTTTGCAAGGCAATTATATCATTGGTGATAAGCTACCCCAGCGGGTAACGCCTCCCTCTTTGGTTTCGCCTAACTATACTTGGGAAAATGTTACTTCTTTCAATCTCGGACTTGATTTAGGCTTCTTTGACGACAAACTTGTAGTCAACGCCGACCTCTACCAGCGCAATACGCTCGGTATGCTTACTCAAGGCACCGATCTACCTGACGTCTTGGGTGCTGCTGAACCTTCCGAAAACGCTGCTGACCTTCAAACCAAGGGTTGGGATCTATCGGTCTCTTATCGCAACCGCGTCAATATGTTTGGCAAACCGCTTGATTTTGATGTACGCGCAATCCTTTCTGATAGCCGCTCATACATCACTCGCTTTGACAATCCTAATGGCAACTTGACTCAGTTTTATGAAGGGCAGGAGCTCGGAGAAATTTGGGGTCTCCAAAGTGATGGTCTTTTTCAGAGTGAAGAGGAGATCGCCAATCTAGACCAATCTAGTTTGATTCCTTGGGGTGCACTTACGATCGTACCGGGCTGGCCTAAGTTTATGGACCTAGACGGCAACGGTGCTATCGAAAAAGGCTTAACCACAGATGATCCAAAAGATTTATCAGTAATCGGTAATATCACGCCTCGTTACCGCTACGGTGTCAACCTCAACCTCAACTGGTCAGGTTTTGACTTAGGGGTATTTGTCCAGGGAGTTGGCAAACGTGATTACTACCCATTGGATTACCTATACTGGGGTTTTTATCAGCAGCCTTATGCGGGTGGTTATACGCACCTTTTGGACTACTATCGTCCCGGTGATGACAATGCTACTGATCTCTCTAAGCACTCTCAGTCTTATATCGACGCTGGCCTTGCCAACGCCAATCTAGACGCTCAATATCCAATCCTTCAGGCTTGGTTAGCTGACCGAAACTTGGGTGAACGAGTAGATCAGTCCAAAGGACTAGCGATTCCGCAAACTGCTTACCTACTCAATGCCGCTTATGCTCGCCTCAAAAATGTAACCTTCGGTTATACGCTACCGACGACTTGGACCCAAAAAGCAAAAATTGCTCAGGTTCGCATTTTTGTTAGTGGTGAAAACATCGCTGAGTTTAGCCAGATCAGCCGCTACTTCGATCCAGAGGCTGTCTCTGATATCGAATCTATGTACGACCCAAGCACCTCGCCTGACCGTGGCACTGCCAAAGGTTATACCTACCCATTCCAGCGCCGCTATGCCGCGGGCCTCAACATCCAGTTTTAATTTCAAGCATCATAAATCATGCATAATTATATCAAATCAGCCTTACTGATCATTTTTGCATTCACTTTGAGTGCATGTAATGATGGCTTTTTGAATCTACTCCCAGAAACAGAGATCGGTAAAGAAAACTTTTTCAAAAGCGAAGAAGACCTTTCCATCTACCTCAACAATCTCTATGACTTTCCCGGTACCGGTATCTATACCGCTGACCAAGGGACCGACAATTCAGCCACCACTGGCAATCTAGAGATCAAAACGATCATGACCACCAACGCTAGCTCTGCTACCATCATCGGTGGTTGGAGTTGGGAACGCCTCCGTACGATCAACTTCTTCCTCGAAAACTTTGGGGGTGCAGATATCCCTCAAGAAGCGTTGAATCACTATGAAGGCATCGCACGTTTTTTCCGTGCTCGCTTTTATATGGACATGGTCATGCGTTATTCAGACGTACCTTATTATGACAAGGTACTCGAGACCGATGATACCGACGAATTGTTCAAAGGACGTGATAGCCGCGAGATGGTCGTTGCAAAAATCTTTGAAGATTATGCCTTTGCCGCTGAGCATGTTTATGCGACTCAGCCAGCAGGAGCCGTCAATCAGTGGGTAGTCAAAAGCTACCAAGCGCGTCATGCATTAGTAGAAGGTACGTATCGCAAATACCATCCAGAGTTAAACCTAGCTTCTTCTGCAGATGAGTTTATCCAACTTGCCGGAAACGTAGCCAAAGAAATCATGGATAGCGGACAGTATGCCTTACATAGCACAGGCAATCCAGCAACGGATTATGCCGCTTTGTTTAGCAATGCCGACCTCAGCAGTAATTCAGAGGTCATTCTTGCCAATCTCTCCATCGCCAATCTCAAAAATAGCGGAAGCTCTTCCTTCATGTTTGGCAACTTTGAGGTATCTCCGGTGAGAGACCTGCTCCAAGCTTATGTGATGACAGATGGTACTTACTACGCTGATCAAGCTGATATCGAGACCAAACTCTTCGTTGAAGAATTTGAAAACCGTGACTTACGCCTCAGCCAGAGCTATGCGTTCCCAGGATGGGAACTCTACCGCACCAGCACCTACTCACAGGGAGCTACCAATTACGTACAACAATTACAAAAAAACTTCTCTGGCTATCACCAGATCAAAGGCTTTGTCAACAATCCTGATCAAGAAGCCATTGACAATGTAGATGTTCCCGTAATCCGTTATGCGGAGATCCTTTTGATCTTTGCAGAGGCGCAAGCTGAACTCGGTCAATTAACCCAAGGCGATCTCGACCTCACCGTCAATGCTTTGCGTGATCGCGTGGGTACTAGTACTATGCTCCTCAATCCGGCCGTAGATCCAGTACAGCAGGCACGTTATCCTAGCGTCTCCAATGCCAATCTATTGGAGATTCGTCGTGAGCGCCGTATCGAACTGGCATTTGAAGGTTTCCGTTTGACAGACATCATGCGCTGGGGTGCGGGTGAATTACTCGAAAAAGAACCTGAAGGACTTTACTTCCCGAGCTTGGGCAAGTATGACCTCACAGGTGATGGCGTAGATGATATTTACCTCATCGACCAAAGCGAAGCGATTCCTGCAGGAGCTGATAAAGAGATCAATTCTCTTGGGGTAAGCTTGACATATTACCGTGCCGGAACGCAAGGTCAAGACGCTTCGGTTTACCTCGCCAATGGCAATAGCGGTACGATCCAAACAGTAGCAGAACGTGGTACATTTCAGTCCCCCATGCACTACTACCGTCCGATCCCACAGACCCACGTCACGATCAATCCCAACTTGACGCAGATGTTTGGCTGGGAATAAAATTCTACCTTAGATCATTATTATCAGTGGAGGCGTAGATCTTACGTCTCCACTTTTTACAATCTATCCTATGCAGCGCTACTTATTTTTACTATTGGTTCTCCTCGCTTGTAGCACTCCTTCGGAGAACGCTTATCTGGTGGAGGCCCCCGCCGGGGAACGCTACTGCACCATCAATAAAGCAGGCCAAACCATCATCCCCAATGGCAGGATCATAGAGCCTTATGGCCAGACCATCGATATGGCGCCCCATCCTTTTGGACTAGAACTCAGTCAGGATGGCAGCATCGCCCTCACCGCCAATTCGGGTACCAACCCGCTTTGCATCAACATCATCCAAGACATCTGGCAGGGCAATCCGCAGCTCCGTCAGATCCCAGAAGGCTACCAAACCGACAAAGGTGTACTCGAATCGGTATTCATGGGCCTTGCCATCAGTCACGACAACAAAGAAGTCTATGTAGCCGGTGGACAAGCCAACAAAGTCTATGTCTTCGATTTGCAAACGGGCGAAAAAATACGTGAAATTGATTGTGCTTATCGTTCTGCGAAGCAAGACTTCACCCACGCCTATATCGGAGACATGGTCCTTAGCGCTGATGGCAAAAGACTCTATGCGGTCGATCAGATTGGTTTTCGCATCGTGGTGATTGATCCCGCCTCCGGCGAACTCTTGGCTCATTTACCTTCGGGTCGCTATCCGTTTGGCATCGAAATCTCTCCCCAGGGCGACAAACTCTACGTCGCCAATGCCGGTATGTACGCCTATCAATGGCTGCCGGATTTTGATCCTCAAAACGCTGCCGAAACTGCCATGGATTATCCAGCCTTTGCTTATGGCTCTGAGGAAGCCCGCGCTGGTATCCAAAATGATAGTGTCAATATCCCTGGACTCGGTGAGCAAAATGCACCAGAAGCATTTTCGGTTTGGACCTATGCATTGCCCGAAGGCCAGCTTCTTTCTCAAGCCAAAACGGGTGTGCTTGTTGGTGAAAAAGTAGAGGACTTTCCAGCCGTTGGTGGTGCTAGCCCCAATTCTCTAGTAGCCACGGATGATTACGTCTTTGTCAGCAATGGCAACAACGACAATATCTCCGTGATTTCGACTGAGACCGATACGGTAGTAGCCACGATTGATTTACGCCTCGGCGAACGCTTATCATCATATCGAGGGATTATACCGTTCGGCATGGCCGTATCTCCTGACCAAAAACGTCTCTATGTAGCAGAAGCAGGCATCAATGCAGTAGGCGTAATCGACATCCCAAGCCTTGCAGTATTAGGCCATATCCCGGTAGGTTGGTTTCCGGCTAAGCTAGCGGTCAGCAAAGACGGTAAACAGTTGATGGTCACCAATGCTAAGGGATACGGCAGTGGTCCCAATGGTGGTTCGCAATTTGAGCTGGGGCCTTCAGGCAGCTATATCGGCAACCTCATGCGAGGCAGTTTGACTATTTTGGATATCCCTAGTCGGGGAACGCTTGACTCGCTCACCCAAAAGGTGATCAGTAACAATTTTAAGATTACAAGCCTCAATCAAGAGCAGATCGCAAAACGCAAAAGCAATCCGATTCCCTACTCACCCACGGCCTACGCCTCTCCCATCAAGCATATCATCTTTGTCAGCAAAGAAAACCGCACCTATGACGAAGTCTTTGGGCAACTCACTCAGGGCAAAGGGGAGGCAGCGATGGCACGTTATGGTCGCAAAGCCAATTTCAGTCGCCGTGATGGCTCCACTCCGCTAGAAGCAGTCGATGTCATGCCCAATCATCTCGCCCTGGCCGAACGCTTTGCCATCGCCGACAACTTTTATGTGGATGCGGATCACTCTGCTGATGGGCATCGCTGGCTGTCTGGCACCTACCCCAACGAATGGGTCGAAGCACATGTTCCGGCGGCTTATGGCGGCAATCGTTCTTTTAGGTGGGACTCCAAAGCGCCGGGCAATTTTGCCTTAGAAGGCGCTTCTGGAGCGATCTATCCCGAAGAGTATAATGAGGCAGGTTCCATTTGGGAGCATATGGATCGTAATGGTGTCCCTTTCTGGAACTTTGGCTGTGGGATCATGTTTGCGCCTCATCTTTCGGGGAGTCTCGACTATCCGCTTGGCTATGGACATGCGGTCAATTATCCGGTTCCAGCCCCATTATTTGGGCAGACTTCTCGTACTTTCCCGACTTATAATATGGCAATCCCAGATCAGTTTCGCATCGATAAATTCATAGAGGAGTTTGATCAAAAGTGGATCAAGGGTACGGATACGATGCCACCCGTACTGACCGTGATCATCGGCAATGACCATGGGGCAGGCGAGCGGCCAGCAGCAGGTTTTCCTTATTTAGAAAGCTATATGGCAGATAACGATTTGGCACTAGGCCGTTTGGTCGAATTTATCTCGCAAACTCCCTACTGGAAAAATACTGTCATCGTTGTCACCGAAGACGATGCGCAAGGCGGTAGAGATCATGTTGACGCCCATCGTTCTATCTTGATGGTCATCTCTCCCTATGCCAAACAAAACTATGTCGGCCATGATCATTATAGCTTTGGCAGCATCTTCAAGACTTTTTGGAATATACTCGGCATCCCCTATCTCAATCAATATGATGCTGGGGCCACCGATATGCATGACTTATGTACTGAGCAGTTTGATTTGAGTCCTTATCAAGCGATCGAGATTGATCCCCGCCTTTTTGATCCTCAAGAAGCGCTTGATCCACTCGACGCAGCCTTTGATTTTTCAGCTTTGGAAGAAGGCCCAAAACTTGACGATGAGGAATATTTACAGGCAGAAGCGAAGCGCGTAGAATAGATGATAAGAAATGTCCCATGTAGGAGAGCTAAACGCTGCTACATGGGACATTAAAATTATAGATTGGATAATCTTAGCTTCTGGCCAGTTCTACAATCGTAATCTCAGGGGGAATCCCTACTCGCCCCGGGAAGCCTAGGTAGCCAAAGCCACGGTTTACATAGAGGTACTGCTCACCTGACTGATAGAGGTCCGCCCATTCGGGATAGACATATTTGACCGGACTCCACCGAAAGCCTTTGATGTCGACCCCAAACTGCATTCCGTGAGTATGACCAGAGAAGGTAACATCCACATCTTTGTATTGCGGGATTACTTCGGCCATCCAGTGACTCGGATCGTGGGATAATAACAGCTTGACGGGGAGATTTTCCGTTCCGCGATGAGCGGCCGCCAAAGAACCATACTTAGGAAAACGGCCTTTCGCCGACCAGTTTTGGATCCCCAAAACGCCGATTTCTGCCTGCCCTTCCTTGATCACTCTATGCTCGTCCATCAAGATATCCCAGCCCATCGCGCGATGCGTATCGATGAGCTTTTGAAGGTTTTTGGCTTTTGCTTCCG
Organism: Bacteroidota bacterium; assembly: GCA_038534415.1. GTDB lineage: Bacteria > Bacteroidota > Bacteroidia > J057 > J057 > JBCAWW01. The sequence goes on from JBCAWW010000135.1 coordinate 8,685, forward strand.
GACTCGACCAGCCGACATAATCTCCATAGTCGTGATTGCCCAAGGTAGAATACACGCCGTGAGGAGCATTTAGCTTGCCAAAGACTGACACATATTCCTTCATCTCATCAGCCACATTGTTGACAAGATCTCCCGTAAAAAAGATCATGTCGGGCTTTTCTTTCATTAAGGTTTCTACCCCTCCTTGCACTGCGGTTTTGTTCCAGAAGCTACCGGAATGGACATCTGATATTTGTGCCAATCGCATACCATCAAACTCTTTGGGGAGATTGGGTAAGACGATACGGCGGCGCCGAACGCGATAGTCATGTGCTCCGCTAATGATACCATAGCTAACGCCTACTATAGGCACAGTTGCTGCGATCAAACCCGCCTTAGCCAGAAATTGCGAACGAGTAATATTAGGGCTGTCGCTGACCTCAGTGACTACACCCGGTGTATCCACAGTAGGACTATTGCTAGCAATACCCAATTTTTGTCCTATCCATTGCATTATGCGCCATATTTCGTCGATAATGAGGAAAATCAGGATAAAAAACTTCGCAAAGTAGTGCGTAAAGATGACAACCATCAACATGGTTCGTAATTTGCGACCAAGTAGATAGGGGTCTACAAAATGGTAGATAAATAAACCAACGATCATCAAGACGGCCAG